>CACXDV010000273.1 GCA_902766585.1 uncultured Ruminococcus sp. | reverse complement strand
GCGATAGGCAGCCATGCGGCAAGGATAATACTGAAATCGGGCTTTTCAAAGATAAACATTCCAACAGCGGAAAGTATACCGCAGGTTATGAACTGAATGAAGGAGAGAACTATACCGTCTGTTTTGCCGAAGCGGTCAATGGTAAGGATATGCGCGGTAAAGGCGGCGGCGCAGAGCAGTTCGAGCAGATCGCCAAGGTATATTTTTCCGAAGCCTCCTGACATACATAAAAGGTACATTCCCGTAATACAGCCGCATACGGCTATTATAACGGGCAGAGATAGCTTTTTTCCGGTTATTCTCTGCACACAGGGTATCATTACAACATAGGTCGCAGTAAGAAAGCCGGCACGTCCGGATGCGGCGGCTTCCGGGGGATATGACGCTATTCCTCCTTGCTGCAGCATCATTGCAAGAAATAGCACAGCACCGCAAAGCGTCCCTCCTGAAACAGATAAGTACAGAGGAACTTTTTTATCCTTATCAGGCTTGGAAAAAGCCCTTCTGCCGGCAAGTATGAGCGACAGAAATATTGATGCAAGAACCGAACGCGAGGCATTGAAGGTAAAGGGACCTATGCTGTCTGCTGCCGAGGTCTGAGCGACAAAAGCCGAGCCCCATATCAGCGAGGCAAGAAGCAGAAGCAGTGCGCCTGAAAGCTTTTTCATTATATCACTCCGTTAAGATACGATAACGAATATTATACAATATATATGTATTATAATCAAGCCGTAAAAGGCATTATTTTTTCGATAACGGCAGGTATTGACACATATCAAGAAAAATGCTTTAATATATGTAACCCCAATAATCAAAGCAGAGGAAAAAATACTATGTACGAAAATGAAGAAAAAATTCAGAAGGCTCTTCTTGTGGGAATAGATACGGGCGAATATGACGCGGAAGGTTCAATGTCGGAGCTTTGGGAGCTTACCGAAAGCGCGGGAGCAGTACCTGTGGCAACGGTTATGCAAAAGCGTGACAAGCCGGACGGCGCGACCTGTATCGGTTCGGGAAGGCTTGAGGAAATAACAGATTTCTGCCGTGACAATGAAATAGACTTTATAGTGTTCGATACCGAGCTAAGCCCCACTCAGATCAGAAATATTGAAGAAATAACTGATGTACGCACAATAGACCGTACAATGCTGATACTTGATATCTTTGCGATAAGGGCAAGGACAAATGAAGGCAAGCTCCAGGTCGAACTTGCCCAGCTGAAATATCTTTTGCCGAGACTTTCGGGAAAGGGCAAGGAAATGTCCAGACTCGGCGGCGGCGTAGGTACAAGAGGTCCGGGTGAAACAAAGCTTGAAACCGACCGCCGGCATATCCGCCGGCGCATAGAGGCTCTGAAAGAGGAGCTTGAGCATATGACGAACAGGCGCGACCAGCTCAGGGCAAGAAGAAAAAAGGACGGAGTAATAACCGTTGCTATCGTCGGCTATACAAATGCGGGAAAATCCACGCTTATGAATACGCTTACAGAGGCGGGCGTACTTTCGGAGGATAAGCTTTTTGCTACGCTTGATCCGACATCAAGAGCACTTAAGCTTACGAACGGTGTTTCTGTAATGATGATAGATACGGTAGGACTTGTAAGAAGGCTTCCGCATCATCTTGTCGAGGCATTCAAATCCACGCTTGAGGAAGCGGCTCTTGCGGATATTATCCTCAATGTATGCGACGCTTCAAGTGAGGAATATGAGCTTCATCTTAAAGTGACGGATTCTCTTCTGAGGGAGCTTGGCTGTGAGGGCAGACCGATAATAACAGTATTCAATAAATGTGACCTTGTAGGAGATCCGCTTGCTTTGCCGGGAGACAGGGACAGCGTCCGTATCAGTGCAAAAAACGGTATAGGCATCGAGGAGCTTCTCAAAAAAATCGAGGAAAATCTACCCGTTAAGCTCAGAAGCTATAAGCTTCTCCTGCCGTTTGACAAGGCGGGGCTTATCGCTGTACTCAGAAATGCGGGCGCGCTGAGAAGTGAGGAATATACCGACAAGGGTATTGAGGTCGAGGCTGTTGTCGAGGAGCCTATGTGGCATATGGTCGATGAATACAGAATATAAATGAATATTTGTTTCAGGTTCTTGACAAATTGATATTAATGAAGTAAAATAATCGGGTAAGGTCAAAGCTTTACCCGACATATGCGCTAATAGCTCAGTAGGATAGAGCGTTCGCCTCCTAAGCGAAAGGTCGGGGGTTCGAATCCCTTTTAGCGCGTTTTCTCATAAGAACAGCGAATAATGAATAAATCAAGAGGTATTTCTGTATTATTCATTATTCGCTGTTTTTT
>CACXDV010000272.1 GCA_902766585.1 uncultured Ruminococcus sp. | reverse complement strand
TTCATTTTGCTGAAAAAAGCCTCCCCTGAAAGGGCGCGGGTGTCCAGTGGACACCTCTCAGCCGAAGGCTGAGAAGCGCCGACCGAGCCGGCAGGCGAGACAGGTGGCTTTTGCTCACGTTAGTAAGCAAAAGACGGAGGTGTTAAAAAGGGAAGGTGGACTTATAGCTCACGTCAGTAAGCAAAAGACGGAGGGGTTTATTATAGAAGCTTTTTCGCGCAACAGAAACAGAGGTACAACAGAACTAAAGCGCGAACAACAGAGCGCAGGGACTGCGCCGCTTGACTTTTTTGGGGTTTTGCATTAAAATATCATTCGTGGTATTGTATCTTAATAATGAAAAGGATAGGATAATGAAGCTAAAGGAAATATTTATAGAAGGAACAAATAATACAGCAATACAGTTTTTCAGAAGCCTTTTTGTCGGCGGAATAGCAACCGCTGCGGATATGGCAGTACTGATAGCAGTGCGTGAGCTTTTTAAGCTGCCGGAGGATATCTGCGCCGTGATAGGCTTCGTTTTCGGACTGACTGTAAATTATATCGTTTCAAATCTTTGGGTGTTCTCAAAGGCAAAGGTCAAAAACAGAGCACTCGACTTTATCGCATTCGCCGTGATAGGAATAATAGGTCTCGGTCTTACTCAGCTTATAATCGCCCCCTTCTCAATGGAGGGTATTTTCGGCGAGGGAATACTTGTGAAAAACAGGCTCTTCGGCTCGCTTATTCCTACAGATAAATATTATATTATCGGTAAGCTTATTTCTGTTGTGCTGGTCTATATGTGGAACTTCTTTGCGAGAAAATTTTTCCTTTATAACCATACCGAAGAGAAAAATGAGACAGAAATCAAGCAGGACTGATTTTTACCCGGAAGGATAACGGATATATGAAAAAGGTTGTAATAATCGGTGCGGGCCCCGCAGGTCTGACCGCGGCAAATGAGCTTTTAAAGGATAATAATGATTATGAAATAGTCCTCCTTGAAGAATCACAGGCAATAGGAGGAATATCTCAGACAGTCCGCTATAACGGGAACCGTATGGATATAGGCGGACACCGTTTTTTCTCCAAAAGCGATGAGGTCATGAAATGGTGGAGCGACCTCATGCCGATACAGGGCAAGCCGTCCTTTGACGATAAGCTCCTCGGCAGAGAAAAACCTCTCGAACAGGGAGGCCCCGATCCCGAAAAAGAGGACAGGGTTATGCTCGTCAGAACAAGAGTATCAAGAATTTACTATAAGAAGAAATTTTTTGATTATCCTGTGACAATGTCCGCTTCAACAATAAAGAATATGGGCTTCGGAACGACTATGTCGGCAGGCTTCAGCTATATGAAGTCCGCAATGTTCAAAAAGCCTGAGGATTCGCTTGAAAATTTCTATATAAACCGCTTCGGCAAAAAGCTCTACAGTATGTTCTTCGAGGGCTATACCGAAAAGCTCTGGGGCAGACACCCGCGGGATATTTCAGCCGACTGGGGTTCTCAGAGAGTAAAGGGACTGTCTATCCGTGCAGTAATAAAGGATATGTTCTCCAAGGCTTTCGGAGGAAAAAAGAAAAACAAGGAGGTAGAGACCTCTTTGATAGAACAGTTCTGGTATCCTAAATTCGGTCCCGGACAGCTATGGGAAACAGCAGCAAAATGCGCCGTGGAAAAGGGTGCGGTCATTCTCAAGGATCATAAGGTCAGAAGCATTGTCTGTGAGACAGGAAAGATCACCTCGGTGATATGCGATACTCCGGAGGGAGAAAAGAAAATTGACGGGGATATTTTTATTTCCTCCATGCCCGTCAAGGATCTGATAGGCGGTATGACGGGAGATAAGCCCGATGATAAGATAAGAGAATATGCCGAGGGACTTCCCTATCGTGATTTCGTGACGGTGGGACTTCTTGTGAAGCGTCTTGCTCTCGAAAACAAAACGAATATTAAAACTCTCGGAAATATCGTTCCGGACTGCTGGATATATGTTCAGGAGCCGGGTGTTAAGCTCGGCAGAATACAGATATTCAACAACTGGTCGCCTTATATGGTAAAGGATCCTGAAAATACCGTATGGATAGGACTTGAATTTTTCTGTGACGAGGGCGATGACTTCTGGAGCCTTTCAGATGAGGAATGTATCAGGCTCGGAGTGAGCGAGCTTGAGGGAATGGGCGTGATAAAGGCTGAGGATGTTATAGACAGCCATCGTGAAAAAGTGAAAAAGGCATATCCCGCATACTTCGATACCTATGCCCATATGAACGAGATAATAAGCTGTCTTGACGGCTATGAGAACCTTTTCTGCGTGGGAAGGAACGGACAGCACAGATATAATAATATGGACCATTCAATGCTTACTGCTATCAGGGCGGCTCAGGCTATAAAACAGGGCAGCACGGATAAGCATGATATCTGGAATGTCAATACCGAAAAGGAATATCACGAAACAAAATGATTTTAGCTTTAAGGAGCAGAAGGATATGGAAAATCCGATATTAAAACAAAATAATCCGCCGCTTCTGCTGTATTTTATGAATTTTCTGACGAAGCACCCTTTTATTGTATCAGCAGTGATATGCCTTCTCTGCACACCCGTTGAAATGGGAAGTGACCATTCGGCTTTTGCGGTTTTGATTCCCGCTGCTGCACTGACTTTTTTAGGAATTATCGGCTCGGTGTTCATCTCAGAACGGGTACATGGACAAAGCCGTATTACGCTCAGATATATTCTTTGCGGTTCGTCGGCAGTCTTTGGGATGATTTTCGGGTATCTGGTGTCGCAAAGCGGAAAGCCTGCACTGGTGATACTTATGACGGCAATAGTATCCTCAGTCACAGCGCTTATATATATGCTTTTCAGCCGGACATTGAACGAAAAGAGATTCATTCTTCTTATGCTGGCGCTTGGCTTCGTTATCAGATTCGCATATATAATGATAAATGATATCGTTCATCATCAGCATGACGCGGGAAGCGTCGGAGAGCTTGACGGGCATATCGGATATATAGCCTATATTTCATATAATCTTCACCTGCCCGATTTTGACGTAAGAAATGTATATCAGTTCTATCACCCCCCGCTTCACCACATTATAGCGGCGGCATGGGCAAGACTTCAGAACCTTTTCGGCGTACCCTTCGATATGGTATGGGAGAATGTGCAGATATTGACGCTGTTCTATTCCTGCTGTACGATGATATTGAGCTATAAGCTGTTCCGCAGACTCGGTCTCAGCGGCACAGGACTTTGTACAGCTATGGCAATAGTGTGCTTTAACCCCACCCTGTTTATACTTTCCGGCAGTATAAACAATGATATGCTCAGTATCACGCTGATGCTCGCCGCACTCTATAATACACTCTGCTGGTACAAAAGCAGAAGCTTCGGAAGGATAATGTGCATAGCAGTAAGTATCGGCTGTGCGATGATGGCAAAGCTTTCCGGCTGGATGGCAGCGCCGGCAATAGCATTTATATTTATTTATGTATTCTTTACTGATATCAGGAATTATAAGAAATATATACCGCAGTTTGCGGCATTTTTACCCGTAAGCGCAGTTCTTGGGCTATGGTGGGGCATACGGAATCTCGTAATGTATGATGTGCCGATAACCTATGTGATGAGGCTTTCGGAAAAATCAAGCCAGTATATCGGTGACATACCCGTTCTTGAACGCATATTTGACTTTAACCCCTCGCAGCTTGAAAGCATGGGCGACCAGTTTAAAATGTACGGAGGAAAATATAACGAATACAATCCCCTGATAGCCCTTTTCAAGACCTCCGCCTTCGATGAGCTTTATACAGTGAAGTATTACAGCGATACGGCGGGCTGGGACAGATTTCTGTTCTTTTCGGTCGTTTCGGTCGGAATTATCGGTTTTTTTGCGATGATATATGTAATGATAGCTGACAAGGACTTTCCGACTCCGTATAAGCTTTTTACGGGCATACTGTATGCCGTATTCTTTATCTCATATTATGCTTTCTGTATAGGATTCCCCCAAGTATGCACCGAGAATATACGCTATGCCGTACCCCTTATCATAGAGGGAGCATTATTCTTCGGCAGGGCGGTTCAGCTTTTGTTTGAATGTAAAAGACAGTGGCTTGCGGCAGCGGCAAGGACGGCAGGATATATGCTCTGTACGGTCGCTGTGCTGTATAGCTTCAGTTCGGTCATCTTTTATTATATAGTATTTATGAATTAGGCTGGAGAGAGGAAAATGTTTTTTAAGAAAAAGGAAGCGCTGTCATCAAGCGTTTCACATATAATTGTGGGACTTGGCAACAGCGGAACAGAATATGAGGGTACAAGGCATAATGCCGGCTTTGCTGCAGCAGATGCTATCGCAAAAAAGCTTGGCGTGAGGATAGACAGGATAAAATTCAAATCCCTTGTCACTACCTGTACCATTGCAGACAAAAAGGTCCTGCTGATGAAGCCCTCAACATATATGAACCTGTCAGGACAGGCAGTAACAGAGGCAATGAATTTCTATAAAGTCCCCCCGGAGAATGTCATAATTATTTTTGATGACATTTCCCTTGATGTCGGAAAAATGAGAATACGCCGCAAGGGAAGCGACGGCGGACATAACGGAATGAAGAATATAATTTACCTTTCGGGCAGCGACCAGTTCCCGCGCATAAAGCTTGGTATCGGTCATAAGCCTGAAAAATGGGATTTAGCCAACTGGGTACTGTCAAAGTTCAGCGAGGACGAATATAAGCTGCTTACCGAAACAGCGGAAAAGGCTGCCGATGCGGCAGAACTGATAATTGCAGGACAGACCGACAGGGCAATGAACCTGTACAACTGATATCTGTACATAAAACTTAACAAAATATGGAAAAATACCGCAAGAGAAGGGGTACTGTCCTTCTTTTGCGGTTATGGTATTTGCAGAAAAAAGGAGAGAAAATGAGATTTTTAGACGATATTCTTAACAGAACAGAGGAATACAGAACTATTGAGGCTGCTGTTAAAAGAGGCTCAACTCCTGTTATGGCGACAGGTCTTTCGACAATACATAAGGCGCATTTTATTTATTCGATGTGCAGAAGGCTGAACAGGAGCGCTCTTGTTATCGCAGCTGATGAGGGTGAAGCTTCAAAGCTTTGCGCCGACCTGAGCGAAATGGGATTGAGGGTAAAATATTATCCGTCAAGGGATTTCACCTTCCGTGAGGTCACGGGCGTATCGGGGGAATTTGTGCATAAGAGGATAGATGCCCTCTATGCCCATATGAATGGTCAATGTGACGCGGTTATCGCCTGTGCGGACGGCGCACTCCAGTATACCGTACCGCCTGATGCGCTCAGAGCCAATACCGTAAATATCAGACAGGGCGAGGAAATATCAATAGAACGTCTTATATCGGTACTTTCCGCCTGCGGATATGTCAGAGCCGGACAGGTCGAGGGCAGCGGTCAGTTCAGTGTCAGGGGAGGAATCGTTGATTTGTTCATGCCCTCCGCTGAAGTACCTTACCGCATAGAATTCTGGGGTGATGAAATAGATACCATTTCGGAATTTGATGTTGAGACACAAAGACGTACACAGCAGACAGACGGCTTTATCATTACCCCGTCGAGTGAGCTTCTGTTTGACAGTCCCTCCGCGCTTGCGGATAAAATAGAAAAGAAGGCAGGCACTCTCAGGGATAAAAATTCAGGCAAGGCAAAGGAAATAATGTTCAGGGAGGCTGAGGCGCTGAGACAGGAAGGCAGACTGCCTTCTCTTGATAAATACTATTCCCTTATCTATGATACACCGGCGACTCTTTATGATTATTTTAACGACAAGGAGCTTGTTTTTGTTTCAGAGCAGCCTGTTCTGAAGGACAGAGTGCGCGTTATTTTACAGCAGTGGACTGAGGACCTCAGGGATTATAAAAAAGAGGGTGTTCTCTGCAAGGGACTTGACACCTTTATGGGTGAATGGCAGGATCATCTTAGTGCAATTTCGGAAAGAGATACTGTTTTCATTGATAATTTCACCCGCGGAAGCTGTGAACTGCCACTTCGTGAGCTTGTGAATTTCACGGCAAAGCAGCTTTCACTGTGGAGCGGTTCGGTAAGCCTGCTTTGCGAGGATCTTGACCTTATTGCCGGTACTGACAAAACTTGCGTGGTAATGGCAGGTACAAAAAAGAATACCGAAAATCTCTATAACGACCTGAACGAAAAGGGCTATGATGTAAAAATGCTTGCGGATAATGTTCAGCTCGGAGAAAAGGGTATATATGTTTCGGAAGGAAGTCTGAGCGCAAGCTTTGAATACCCCGCTGCAAAATTTTGCCTTATAGCACATTCGAGGGTATCGGATATCAGACGGGATACCAAAAAGAAGAAAAAGAAAAAGGGTAATATTTTCAGCCTTACAGACCTTTCGGTAGGAGACTATGTTGTTCATACCACTCAAGGCATAGGAATTTTTCAGGGTGTGCAGAAAAAGGAGATACACCATGTTGTAAAGGATTATATTATCATAAAATATGCGGGCGGGGACAGTCTTTTCGTACCCGTGAACCAGCTCGATATGATATCAAAATATATCGGTCCGAAGGAGGACAGCGGAGTTCGTCTTTCGCGCCTCGGAGGAAATGACTGGCAGCGCTCCAAAAACCGCGTCCGCAAGGCTGTCAAGGATATCGCGGAAAAAATGATAAGAATGTATTCCGAAAGAATGAAGGCGCCCGGCTATGCATTTTCGGGGGATACCGAATGGCAGCATGATTTTGAGGCTAAATTTGAATATGATGAAACAGAGGATCAGATGCGCTGTATTACCGAAATCAAGGAGGATATGGAGCGCCCTGTTCCTATGGACAGACTGCTTTGCGGAGATGTCGGCTTCGGAAAAACTGAGGTAGCTCTGAGAGCTGCATTCAAATGTGTCACCGACGGAAAGCAGTGCGCCTTTCTTGTGCCTACAACTATCCTTGCATGGCAGCATTATCAGACTGTACTCAGACGCTTTGAGGGATATCCTATCCATATCGAACTGCTGTCAAGATTCAGAAAGCCATCGGAAAAGGCAGCTATACTCAAAAAGCTTGAGCGCGGGGATATTGATATGGTTATCGGCACCCACAGCCTTATCAGGAAGGATATCAGATTCAGGGATATAGGTCTGGTGATAATCGACGAGGAACAGCGCTTCGGCGTGGAGCAAAAGGAAAATTTCAAGGAGCTTTATAAGAATGTTGATATACTCACTCTTTCGGCAACCCCTATTCCGCGTACACTGAATATGGCTATGTCGGGTATCAGGGATATGTCAACTCTTGAAGAGGCTCCGCAGGACAGGCATCCTGTACAGTCCTATGTTCTTGAATATGATGAGGCGGTGATAAACGAGGCAATACGCAGAGAGCTTCGCCGCGGAGGACAGGTATTCTATCTTTATAACCGCGTTGACGGCATTGAGGATAAGGCTGCTTCTATCGCTAAAGCAATTCCTGAGGCAAAGGTCGCCTTTGGTCACGGTCAGATGAGTGAATCGGAGCTTTCGGAGGTATGGAGACAGATGCTTGAACAGGAGATAAATGTCCTTGTCAGCACGACCATAATCGAAACGGGAGTTGATATCCCGAACGCAAATACTCTGATAATCGAAAATGCCGACAGAATGGGACTTTCACAGCTTCATCAGCTCAGAGGACGAGTAGGACGCTCTGCAAGAAGGGCATACGCCTATTTCACCTTTGCAAAGAACAAGAATCTCAGTGAGATATCTCAGAAAAGACTGAGCGCGATAAGGGAGTTTACCGAATTCGGTTCAGGCTTCAAAATTGCGCTGAGAGACCTTGAGATAAGAGGCGCGGGCGATATGCTCGGAGCAAGTCAGCACGGTCATCTTACTGATGTCGGCTATGATATGTATATGAAGCTGCTCAATGAGGCAGTCAATGAAATCAAAGGCGAAAAGCACGATGATATTGAAAAGGACTGCTATGTTGATATTCAGGTCGATGCCCATATACCTGAGGAATATATAAGCAACCTTACGCACAGGCTTGAAATGTACCGCAGAATAGCCGATATACGAACAAATGATGATGCGGGTGATGTTATAGATGAAATGATAGACCGCTTCGGAGATATGCCTGTACAGGTGGAAGCGCTTATAAATGTTGCTCTTGTCCGCAGCAAGGCTATAAGTCTGGGTGTGAATGCTATAAGACAGCGTGACAGGAAGGTATTCCTTTACTTTAAGGAAATACGCTGTGAGGGCGCCGCAGATATAATGGAGCATCTGTTGAAGCTCAAGCGCAGGGCAAATCTTGATGTCGGAAAAATACCGAATATCAGTGTTGAAATGGAGCCGAATGAAAGCGTTGAAGAAGCTGTCAGCGTTATTTTTGATACGAAGCTGAGGTAAAAATTAAAAAACAGCCTTATTTTTTAATAAATTTATATGGACTTCATGCAATTTTTGATGTATAATAAACGTGTATGTCCGAATATCGATTTGAAAGGAAGAAATATAATGAAAATTAAGCACATCACAAAACCTCTTGCACTTATTGGTGCTGCGGCTCTT
>CACXDV010000271.1 GCA_902766585.1 uncultured Ruminococcus sp. | reverse complement strand
GGTGAATTGATAAGCGCTCTTGCAATACAAACCCTCTGCTGTTCACCGCCTGAAAGCTGACTCGGCAAATGCTTTGCCCTGTCCTTGAGACCAACTCTTTCCAGAGCTTCAAGCGCCTCCTTTTCGTCCGGCATACTGTGGTAATACTGAGCTACCATGACATTTTCCACAGCATTAAGATAATTGATAAGATGAAACTGCTGAAAAACAAGTCCTATTTTATCTCTGTGAAATTCCGTAAGCTTTCTTCTGCTGTACTTTGTTATATCCTTGCCGTCAAAAAGAACCTGTCCCTCTGTCGGCTTATCCATACAGCTTATAATATTCATCATGGTACTTTTACCCGAACCGGAAGGCCCCATGATCGCTATCCATTCGCCCTTGTCTATGCTCAGGCTGACCTTATCAAGAGCGTAAAGGCTCCCGTATCTTTTTGTCACGTTATTAAGCTCCAATAATTTCATTTTCTTTCCTCCTTCTCATTCTCCCTTTAGAACCAGTGCCGGATCAACATCGACCGCGCTCCTTATAGGTATAAGACACGCAAGCCCCGTGACCGTTACGGAAACTATTATCGCAACAGGTATCAGCAGCGGACGGAAGGTTATTGAACTGCTGAAAACATTCATGCTCACAGTGTCCGCAAACAGATATCCGAGAACCGAACCGATTATGCCTCCGACTGCTCCAAGGACAATGCCCTCTGACAGAAACTCCGTAACAATGCTTGAATCCAGCGCGCCGAGAGCCTTTCTCAGACCTATCTCACGCCGTCTTTCAGCAATGACCGCCATCATCGTTGTGGCTACGCATATCATTGTCAAAGCAAGAACAACGACTGTAACTATGAGTACGAGCGATTCAAGCTTTGAAAGAACTGTACTTTCCGACGCTGTAACACGCTTTACGGGCTTTGCAGTAAGAGTATCGGAGGTTTTGTTTATTTTATCAAGGTAACCCTTAAGCTCATCCTCTCTTGCTGCAACACTTACCTCGACTATATCACACCCTCTGTCACTCAGCATGAGATCGCTCAGGTCATCAAGCGTAACATAAATGTATTCCTCCTCAGAGCCTCCCGTTTCAAGTATTCCCGAAACTCTGAGGTCAAGCATATGGTCACAGAATTTTTCATTCGTCTGAGGATCTGTATATATCTCATATTCCGGTACGCCCGACAAATCGGTATCCTCAGTGACCTGAAAGGAATTGAGCAGACTGAAGCTGTCGCCGGCGCTGAATCCGAATTTCTCGGCAAGCTTTTTTCCGACAAGTGTCTTTCCGCTGCCGTCCGGAAGCTCTCCGGTAATATGCCAGTAAGGGCTTGTTTTCAGAACAGAAGAAAAGTCCGTTCCCGCCAAGGTAACGGGAAGATTGTTGAGCTTTGAATTTTCGTATCTGTACGGGGTATATCCCTCTGTCTTTTCTGACGGAAAAACCGATACAGCCTTCTTAATTTCGCTGTCTGTCATAAAAGAATTATCCGAAGGCGTAAAAATCACATTTGCTCCATAGCTTCTGAACTGTGCGCTCATCTGCCTCGGCACGTCATAATAGATAAGACCGAGCCCCGAAAGTATAGTCGCTCCCACAACTATCGCAAGCAGGGCAACTATCATCCTTGAACGCCGTCTGAGCAGGGATGCAAGCACCATTCTTACAAACATCCTGTGTTTTTTATTCATTTCACTTTCCCCTCTCAATGTCCGCCGTGAAGAACCTCTGACGGGCGAAGCCTTAATATCATTCTTACGGCAGGTATGCTTCCGATAAGTGTAACGGCAATTATAAGTACCGTCACAAGAAATGCCACCATACCGCTCATTTCAATCGCGGAAGAAAATACCGACTGTCCGATGACCTGTGCAAAGGCATAACCCATGAAATATCCCGCGGCAGCCCCCGCAACAGAGGTAAGTACTATTTCCGTAAGCACAAGAAGGGTTATCTGTCCGTTTTTAGCGCCGACTGCCTTCATAAGCGCAAGCTCCGCCGAACGCTCCATAACACTCGATGTAACAAGATTTGAAATGCCGAGTGTCGCGCCGATAAGGCTCATAAGCGTAATAAGAGCCATGAGCAGCTCAGTCTTTTCGAGTATCTTTCCCTCAGAATCAGCTATCTGACGAACCGCCCTTGCCGAAGCATCGGGTATAGCTTCCTGTATCTGAAAGCAGATAGAGCTTACATAAGCTGTGCAGTACCATAAGTCATATTCATCACCGCTCAGAAGCTCAGGATTCCTTGCAGCCTTTACCGCAAGCTCATCATCAGGTGAGGTTATCGCGCTGACCTCAGCTTTTTTGTATTTACCCTCTGCACCCGATAATCTCTGAGCAGCGGACAGGGTGGTAAAAATACAGCCTTCCTCATCATCGCCTGATTCAAATATACCAACGATTTCAAGGCTTTCCGTACCGTTCTTTCCCTTGACATCTATTTTATCTCCGCTTTTTACGCCGAGAGTCTCCGCAAGCTTTTTTCCGAGCATCGCATAGCAGTCACCGCTGAGCTTTGCTTCATCAAGCCATTTGCCGTCGGTAATGTCCCACCAGCTTCTGAGATTGATTATACCCGTGTCGCGCTGATAGACAGTTCCCTTTTTCTTGAATTCAAAATGATGGTCGAACCATGTGCCGACAAGCTGAACGTCATTACCGTTTACGGTAACATCTGTATCAAGAACAGGCGCAAAATCCGTAATATTGTTTGCCCAGAATATAGTAAGGAATTCACCAAGGGTTTCCTCGGCAAGATACTCCTCCTTCTCCTCCTCCACATCATAGAGGTCGGATATTACAGCCTGTGAATTGGGAACGACTGTTATATTTGAGCCGTATGCCTTCAGCTCCTCATTTATCTTATCGCCGACATCCAGCATGACATTGAGCATTGCCGTTGCTATCGAAGCTCCGAGCGCTACTGTCAGAGCTATCATCAGCATTTTTTTCCACTGACGGCGGAATGCTCCTATGATCATTCTGAAAAACATATTATCCTCCCTTTCTCAGGATCTCATTTCTTAAATACCTTCTGATTCTTTACCATTTCGGATACGGGAACAGTAATGGTATTTTCGTCCATATCATAGTCAATTATTATCGGATTGCATCCGCCCTTCATTCCTATGGTGGTACGGTTCATAATAACATTGCATTTCTTGCATACTATCTGACCTGCATTGTTCTCATAGTAACCGGCTTCTCCGCATATCTCACAGGCATCAAGCCCTACTCCGTAATTGCTTGTATTCTCCTGTTTCAGGACGACAATGAAACGTACCTGATTTCCTTCCTCCGTCTTATAGCCGAAGCGGTGCAGGTGTCCGTCGCTGACCATTTCTATCGGTACCTGCAATTCCTTATCCTCTCCGCTTGCGTCCTTGATAATTACGGGTTCCTCTACCGGAGCCTCACGGATGACCACCTTATTCATTTCGACAAACAGTGTGGAGCAAAGTATGCCGGCTATAAAGCATATAATCAGAAGCAGTGAATACCTTTTTCCGCTTCTCCACACAGCTCTCTGTTTTCTGTGCTGTGCCTTCGTTGAAAACGGTTCCTTTTTCGTAAAGCTTTTGATAAAGAAAACCGCCGCTGTAACAAAGGCAAGAATGAACAGACCGTATGTATACCAATGCGACATATTATTGCTCTGTGCGGCAAAGCTGAACAGGTTTACATCATCAATTATCTTTCTTGTTGTGAGCACCGCCATAAGCTTTCCGAAAAATAAAACTCCGTACAGAAGTATGCCGATACACATTGTCACAAACGGCACTGCTCTGATATCCTTTGAGCAGGCGCGCATATAAAGCTTATATACGCATACACCGGACAGAATAAATATGATCATACCCAAAAGATATCCGCCAAGTCTCAGGAAAAAATCGGAGGAAATTATACCGTTTCCTCCGGTATCGAACTTAAACGGATAGGTGAGAACATTCGGCAGCGAGCAGTAAAGACAAGCAGCGGTAAAAAGGGCAAAGCATATTGAAATTACCCAGCTTGCCGCTGTTTTCATCTTTGATTTTTCCTTTTTCCGCATTAGAAAATATCCGAATACGGCAAGCGCAATAATGATAAGTACAAGAAAGCCCAGTGAGAAGCCGTAGCCGTATGTGCCGACCTTCCAGCCGTCCTTAATTCTGCGCGTATTGGTGAAATAGGCTCTTACGCCTGCCGCAATAACGCCGATAAGCAAGCCTATCCTGCCTATGACCTTTCCGCTGCCCATGCAGTATGTATCCAAAAAAGCGAGCATCATTCCAATTACAAGTGACAAAGCAAGCATATCCTCTGTCACGTTGATCAGATAAGTAAGCATATTCTTTCCCCTTTGAAATTATTTCTTTTTCCCCTGAGGATAAACGGGGATATGTCATAACAAGCAAATCACTCCGACACGAAACCCGTGTCGGAGTAGGTCAGCAAAGCTCCCGTAATGCTTTGCCTGTATGCTGTTATTCAGCCCATGCACCCTTTGTGAACTGCCACTTATCAAAGGTGTATTCAATTGCATCCGGGAATGTATGTGTTTCAGGGCCTGTTTCATCTGTATGGATAAGATATGTGCTTGAATCAGGGAACTTAACGGTAAACTTTACAGTATAGAGTCCGTCGCCGTCCATTTTGATATTTGCGCCGTAGTGGGGACCGTCGGAAGCAGCCATAGGCATGAATGTACCCTCGCTTACCTTAGCCTTTGTATCATTCTTTGTTACTTCATAATTTACTGTAAGATAAGGTACCCAGTCGCCTGTACCGTAGCCAAGTCCATTCTTGAGTGCCTTTACATCAAGCTCAAGGTGACAGTCGTAATCCTCTGCCTTATATCCTCCTGTCATATCAACAGCCTGGAAATATACGGCGGTCAGATTAAGGAATTCCTTCTCAACATCCTCAAAAATCGGAACCTCTGTAAATCCGAGGTCAGGCTCCTCACCGCCCTCTTCGGAATCATCTGTTTTTGCATCAGCCGCAGAAGCTGTCTTTGATTCCTCAGCGGGCTTTTTTGAAGAAGAACCGCTGTCCGAATTACAAGCTGCAAAGCTTGCGGCTAAAAGAGCAGAGCAAAGCGCTGCTGCTAAGATCCTTACAAATTTTTTCACTTTAAATTCCTCCTGATATTATTTTTCTTTGTATCAGAGTCAATGCAGACTCCCAATAAAACCGGAGCTTTTACGGGCAGCACCGGACTATTGCATAATTATTTTTACTCTGCTGAGGGCTTTTTCTTCATGGCAAGTATAAAGGTTATCACCGTTATCACAAGCAGTATCAGCTGAGGTATGAGCGTTATCCATGTGGGATATATGCCGAAGAATGCAAGCATTTCATTTCCGGACATCCATGCAAGCGCGGGGATCGTTACTGCAAGCTGCTGTACAAAACCGCCTATGCTGTCGGCAAGTCCTCCGTCCATAAACAGCTCCCACATACCTGAACCGAGGAAGGCTATCGACATTACAGCCATAAGAATACTTGTTGCCATGAAGAACGGCTTGAGAGGTATCTTTACGCCGAATACCCTTATCAGTACAAATATCAGCGCAACTGTGGCAAGTCCTCCGAAAATGCCTCCGAATACGGCAAGATAACCGTTATCCATTGAACCTGCTCTTGTGAAATACTGCTGGCAGAACAAAATCACCTCTGCGCCTTCCCTGAATACCGCAAGAAAGGACGTAAAGCCAAGCGCAAGCACCTTGCCCTTGTCTGCCGAATCAGAAACCTTTCCGGACAGATATTTTGTCCAGTTGTCTGATTCCGCCTTCGATATCATCCAGTTGGAAACATATATCAGAACGGCAGCCGCCAACAGCGCCGTAACACCCTCTGTTATCTCCTGCGGTATGGAGTTTCCTGCACTGCTTGCAAACGAATACAGAATGACCGCCATAAGAACGCTCGCCGCTAAAGCAAGTACAGCTCCTATATAAACATAAAGCGTACCCCGCTTATTCTTTGTTTGTATGAGGTAGGCAGCCATTGCGCCGACAATAAGTATCGCTTCAAGTCCCTCACGGACAATTATTCCGAATACTGCGGCAAAGGTAGCCCATGCAAGTCCCCCTCCGCTGCCTCCGGAATTATCGCTGCTGTAACCGAACAGGGAATCAAGCTTATCGGCATCCTCCCTGAGCATTGATACAAGAGTATCGACCTCGCTGCGAACTGTCTCTGCGCTTTCCTTGTTTGAAACGGATTTGCGCATAGTTGAAAACTGCAGCTCGACCTCCGTTACTCTCGAACCGGAGATATAGCCCATTACTGTCTTTTCAAAGCCCGAGGTCTCATACCAGAAGCCGTATGCGTTTGAAAAAGGCTTATAATATCCGTCCTCGCCGCCTTCCTCTGCCCCGCTTGTATATCTCCTCATTCCTTCCTCAAGAAGATTTGATATCTGGTCGGTTATTTCATTGTATGTGACTGTTTTCGTACCGTCGGGATCTGCTGCAGCCTTATACTTTTTATAGGACATATAGTATTCTGCCCCGTCATCCCCGCTGCCTGCCGCAAATGCGCCAAGCGGCAGCATACATGAAAGCATTATCAGTATCAGGAATATCCCTGAGGTCATAATGACCTTTTTACTGTACATCTGATTCATCCGCCTTATTTGTTAGAGTCGCCTAATAAAGTTAGCTATATCAAACCTGCAAACCGTAAAAATTGCCGTTATATATGCATTATAAGAATAATCTATGCATAATAAACGACTGAATAAGAATTATTTCCTTCCGTAAAAGCATTTACAGGTCTGAATACAGTTAGTTCAATTAAACTAACCGAATTATAGCACCTTTACTCCCGAATGTCAACAATTATTTTATTTTTCCTGAAAAACAGTTGATTGCCGGAGTAAATCATGTATAATAAGTATTGGTACAATTCATATTTCAATAAAAATAAAGGAGAAAACTAAAATGAAAAAAAAGACAGTTTTTGCTATCCTGCTTTGTTTATGCCTGACCTCATCCGCTGCCTTTGCCGGATGCAGCAATTCGGATACAGCGTCAAAGCCCGCTGCAAGTGCGTCACAGGTCTCAGAGACTAAGGAATCAAAGGAAAATAATGATACCGGCTCCGAAACCTCCGAGGTATCTGCAAATAAAGCTTCATCATCAGAAAAGAACGAGCCTGTCACTATCGACAATATCAGAGATCTGG
>CACXDV010000270.1 GCA_902766585.1 uncultured Ruminococcus sp. | reverse complement strand
CGTATTATACGGTACTCTGTCCGAGCGTGTAAATGCAAGATGAGTGATATAATCGGAGAAAACATCCTGTACCGGCAATGTTTCCGGGTGAGTCTTTGAGTAGTACGGGCAGGATGTATATAAATACAGCTTATAGCCCTGTCCTCCTGTCAGGTCACGGTCGCCGCAGGGCATATAATATACTCCCTTGTTTGTAATACCCTCGGGATGCAGAGGCTCATTCTTTGTTATCAGAATGTCATATATTGCTTCCTGCTGCTGACTTGTTATCTCAGTTTGCTTTTCAGCATCGGTTTTCTTTTTGTTTATGGTATCCCGGTCATACCGTGCGCTGCGGTAGCCGATATATACGCTCTGTCCCACAACGTCAGCGTTCATATCCATATCAATAAATTCTACACAGCTTTGGGAAAGAAGATCGCACAGTGCAGCCCGTTTATTTGAACCCACACCGACATATATCCTGTCGTAGAAATCCCTTTCTGTCTGCTCATAGGTCAGATGGATGAATGAAGTCTGCTCAGGCTCTCCGTAGAGTTCTCCTTTGTCATCGTCATACATCAGATTGGTAGATGCTTTTTCGATAAGCGGAATATCGTCCACCGATATCTCTGTGATCGGAAGACCGGGCTTTACACCCTTGTTTGTAGTGTAATAAAGATAATGCTTTTTTCCGTTCATGATTATCGGGCTGCCCGTTCCTGCACAGATATATTTCACGCCGTCAACGGTTATTTCATTCGGAGCAGTATCGTCGTCAAGCTTATAAAGTATTACTCCTCTTATCGCATTAGCAGCTTTGTCCGTTCTTGTTACTCCTATATATGCAGCAGCAACATTTTCGGGAGGCTCCTGAGAAGCACAACCCTTAAGATTATCATTTACCAACTGTTTGTTATACCAGGCTTCGCTGTATCTGGCGCAGAGATTCCTGACGACCACCTCATTCACACAGCCGCCCGCTGCTGCAAGCATAGCCTGATTATCAACAATATAATCGGCAGCCCTTGCCTGATCTCCTGTCAGTTTTGAAAGCTCTCTCGTGAAGCTGCCTACTGTCAGAGATGAGATATACGGCAGCTTTGAGGCTTTTGCTCCTCGGATATACATATAAACAGGCTGTCCGGCAGGCAGCTTTGCTACCTCTCTTGTAGTCCAGAATATCGTATAATCGCCATAGGCAAGGTTATAGGGCTTTTTGGTATCGGGATCTTTTATCTCATATACAGAGTGGAAACTGCCTGCTGCTGCGCTGCCGTCTACTGCCTTTTCACCCGACAGGTCGCAGCCCTGCTGTCCGCTGTTTTCAACAGCCGTAACTGCCTTTCTCGTCACAACGATGTCTGATATTTTCAGCGCAGCCTTGCCGCTGACATATCCGCTGACATACATTCCAATCGGAAGGGGTGTACTTTTCTCATAGCCGAAGCTGATATTATCCGGCAGAGTTGTGGTGTAGCTGTTTTCCATAAGCCACCACGGACGGTCAAGGGATGAGGGATACAGCAGTTTTCTGTCACAGAAAGTGTTGCCCGTTGATATAACACGGGACGGACCGCAATGGAACATATACTGTCCGATCTCATTGCAGGCAACATAACTGATCGTTCCGCTGTCGGCTGCAGGCTTTTGAAGAGTGTAAGACAGATCCTCGGAATAGGTATTCCCCTGGAACAGAACAATATCCGTCAGCGCCCGTTTGGGATTGTATGTATAGGTAAAGCACAGGTACAGCTCGAAATTGTAATTAATTCCTTCCGAGGTATCATTGTAGCTTATGCTCTGTGCAAGGTTAAGATCGCTGACAATGGTATTCGGGATGGATTTTATCTTGTTTTTGAGATCGGAAACATGGGACGCCCAGTAATCGTGACCGCCTATGAAGAAAACACCCGAAAGGTATTTTTCTCCGCTTGTATACTGTGTTTCCGGCTCGAAGTAAAGATAAAGACATCTGCAGTTATCCCAGTTGACAGTATCATTCGGCTGTTTCAGACCGCTGTAATGATACATGGAAATCTCCTTTGAAAAATCAAAGGGGTCTGTCCGGGAACGTCTGTCATCCTCGCCTACATAGAAATAGGTATCTGCTTTTACATTAAACGGATCCTGCAATGAGGTATTGAAATTGTACGGAAGTCCTCCGCAGAACAGAGTAACAGGCTCCCAGCCCGCCTTTGCATCCGAATACTTCGATACAAAATGCAGACCGTCTGAAAGGATCGGCTCGCCTGCGTTCTTGTCGGTCGTGTAGAACAAAGCGTCTGCACGGGGCTTTGTTTTTTCCTCACCGACAGCTACATAAGCACCGACTATTTCTACAAATGTATAGGTGATAGTTCCGAAAACAATATTCGGCGTATCGCCGCCCGTATAAGGAGCAATACGAATATCTCTGATCGCATTCTCAGGGTCGGAGGTTATGGAATAGCCGATATATGTAGCAAAGCTCTGATCGGGAGTAAGGTTCTGATCTATGGTATAGAACTTTCCGCTGTGGTTGGTTATTCTCGACTTTGCCTCGGATGCGTTCTTTCCCGTGCAGACGATCAGGTCGCCGATATAGCTTTTTTCATCGGTATCCGTTTTCTTACCTTCATTTTCCTTTGAATTGTCAGCTTTGTTCAGATCAGCCTCCGTGCGGTAATGCAGATACAGACCGCTGACATCATTATCCTCGCAGTATGCGTTTGCATCGGCAGGGTTTATCTCGCCGAAAAACTTTACACTGTCATATCCGCTTTTTGGATGAGCATCGCCGGTCACACACAGGAAGGGAGAGTCTGACCCTTCGGCGGCTATAGGGCTGCCGACACGGGTGTCCTTTGTGTATGCAAGCAGACACCATTTATACTGCTTACCGACATTTATATCAGCTACCTTGCCATCGCTGCCAAGCACACTTTTATACCGGACGGTCATAACACCCTTGGCGTTTTCGGGAGCGTCGAAGATATAATCAGGTTTTACGGTATGATGCATATCCTTGACCTTGCCCTTTATCTGATCAGCGATCCAGCAGCCTATCATCCAGCCGATTGAAAATGCTATGAAAATGACCGTACCCCAAAGAAGGCAGGCATTCAGTACTACAGCCGCCTGTAAAAGTATTCCGCCTACTGTATTGAGTATTGCGGCACCGATGGAGGTCATAACATAGGAGGCGGTATATTTGACAACGATAGTGCCAACTATCTTCATTACGCCTGCAATGACTGTTATCGCACCCATGGCGATGCCTATGCGCTTCTGTATCTCTTCATATTTCTCCTGAACGATCTCCCAGTTATCCTTTTTGCCGAGGATGTTCTTTGCACTCTGCTTTCTGATAGCATCGGAGGTCAGGGCAATATTTTTGCCCGATATATCATCATCGTCATTATTGTCCCAGATTGAAATACTGTCCTTGCCGTTATATTCCTTGATAGTTTCTTTTATCTCGGGGATCATTGTTTCAAAATCCGATGCGTTTTCATTGTCCCCGAGATTTCCGACAGCCGAAAGGATACCGCCGGAAAGAGACAGCTCAGCCTGATTCTGTCCCATTGCCTCAATAAGGGGATAAAGCAGCTTTATATCTACTTCATCCGAGGTCTGCCTTCCGAGAGCTATAAGCCAGTCGCCGAGCTTTGTATCATCATCGAAATCATACTGATTCAGTGTTTCAAAGGCTGCGATATAAGCCGCATCGGTATCCTCCAGCTTCAGTTCGTCCATTTTTTCGACTGCTTCATCCGTACTGTCGATGCTGTGCTCATCCACAAGGACATTATTGTTCTTTCTGAGTCTTGCGTTCGCATTTTCGTACATTGTGGTGAAATCCTGCAAACGAGAGAAAAGCTGTCTTGCTGTGTCATTATACTGCTTATGCAGAGCTTCCTCCTCGTCGGTTGTAAGACCGCTTTCAAGATCGTTCCACAGAGAGCTTTTCGGAAGCATCTCCGCCCAGTTCGATGTCTTTACTGTTTCTGTTTCATCGTCAAAGTCATTTTCAAACGGAGTAAGTCCCGCATTGATAAAGCCGATAACGGCATTGATAGTACCTACACTCGACTTCATCATTATCTTGACAAAAAACTCTGTATCTGCCTTGCCTGAAATAATATAGTCTCCCAATTTTACATTGCCGACAGAGAACAGGTTAAGACCGTGATACGCATTTTTTGCCTTCGGACTGCCTGCCTTGTAATTATCAACAAACTCTATAGAGGATCTGTAGAGTGTCTGAGCAGTTCCGTATTTCTGGGATTTCATATAATTAACGGCGCTGTCGTAATCATAAAGCTGATATCCCGTATCCATAGCCATCATACGGATATTGGTTATCGCCTTGCTTTTGTCATTCGTCAGCTTGTAGCCGAGGAAGGCTGATTTATCGGTATCCGTACCCTGATTGAGATCAATTTCCGAGAAAACATATCCGTTTGTCTCAAAATACGATTTTGCCTTGTCCTTATCATCATCGCCGCACTGGTATATCTTTATATCCTCAACATAATAGATATCCTTTTCCTCCGGCTCAGCCATTACCTGCAAAGAGGCGGAAAAGCCGATGGATAATATAAGCAGCATACTGATAACGGTAAAAATGCTCCGTCTTATTTTATTCCTCGTTCGTATCCTCATTTTTCCGACCTCCTTTTTTCTTTTTTACCGTAATAACAACTATTGCCGAAATGACCGCAAGGATCAATATTGCTATAATAGCCCCGACCGATCCGTTTCCGAACAGGGTAGCTATT
>CACXDV010000269.1 GCA_902766585.1 uncultured Ruminococcus sp. | reverse complement strand
TGATATATGCATGAGGGTATTCCCGCCTCAGACAGAGCCTCATAGACCTTCTGTGTGCGGTTCCTTGTCATACAGTAAATAATGCCGCTTTCATTCCTTCTGCCGGAAACATAACGGCAGAGATACTCAAGTCCTCTGTTATGGCTGAAATCCATTCCGGTGCTATCATCTGTATTGACAACCGAAAAATACAGATTCGGTCTGTCAAAGCCCGATATATATACAAAAGGCTCCCTGAGACGAAGCATATTCATAATATCCTCACGCACTCTGCTGTCCGCGGTTGCGGTAAATGCCGCCGTCACAGGCCTTTCAGGCAGAAGCGCAATAAAATCAGCTATTTCTCTGTAGCCCGGTCGGAATTCATGTCCCCACATGGATATACAATGCGCCTCATCTACAGCTATCATGGATATTTCCGTATTCAGCGCAAAATCAATAAACCTCTGTGACTTCAATCTTTCAGGAGCAACATATATTATCTTGTACCACCCCGCCGACGCTCTTTCTATAGCAAGGCTTATCTGTGCGGGATTAAGGGAGCTGTTGAGATATGCGGCGGGAACTCCGGCAGCCTTCAATATCCTTACCTGATCCTGCATAAGAGAAATAAGCGGTGATATGACAAGGGTAATGCCCCTCATCAAAAGCGCCGGTATCTGATAGCACAGTGATTTTCCGGCGCCGGTAGACATTACCGCAAGAACATCTCTTTTTCCTGTCAAGGAGTCTGTTATTTCCTCCTGACCGCTGCGAAAGCTGTCATATCCGAAATATTTTTTCAGTACGGCATATTTATCCGTCAAAGCTGAATTCACTCTCCTCTGTACTTTCCCTCCGGTACTCCGCTTCATCTATTTCCCCGCCGAAAACAGAAAAGTCATTATTCTCTGTCAATTGCCTTTTTTTTGCCGCCGGAAGCTGCTTTATCCGGTATTCGAGACGGCAGGCAAGGGAGGCAGAGCTTGTTTCCCACAAAGCGGCAAGTCTTTCCGGCTTATGGCTGCGGGTATATTTTGCAGCCCTTGCACCTCCGCTGCAATGCTCCTTGATTCTTCTTTTTATATCTGCGGTCATGCCCGTATAAAGGCTGCCGTCGGCGCAAAGGAGAATATAGGTATAATACATTTACTGTTTCCTCATCTGCTCATGCTCACGGAGTATCTCGGCATAAAGCTCTCCGCCGCACCATACGGCATTTGTCGGAGTTATGACAGCTTTAAGCACATCTCTTCCGAAGCCTGCCTTACGCATAGCGGAAAGAAGCTTATCGACATCACTGCCGAGAAAGCCTCCCATTACCACCAGCATACCGAACCTTCCGCCCTCATATTCTCTTTTTCCGGAATCCTCCGTAAGCCCTGCGAGATATCCGACAGACATCGGCATTTCATCCTCCGATATTACGCGCACAGCAAAATGCAGCGGAAGCAAAGCCCTTTTTGCAGCCGCCTGCTCATCAGGATCAAAATTATATAATAAAACGGTCTTTTTCATTCTGTTTACCTCATTGGTCACTGTCAAGCTTCAATACTGCCATAAACGCTTCCTGCGGCACCTCAACGGAGCCTAACTGCCTCATGCGCTTTTTACCCTCTTTCTGCTTTTCGAGCAGCTTTTTCTTTCGGGTAATATCACCGCCGTAGCATTTTGCAAGAACGTCCTTTCTCATAGCCTTAACGGTCTCTCTTGCGATTATCTTTCCGCCGATGCAAGCCTGTATCGGTATCTCAAAAAGCTGGCGCGGTATCTTTTCCTTGAGCTTTTCAGCCATTTTTCTTGCCCTCGGATATGCCTTATCGGCATGGATAATAAATGAGAGCGCGTCAACCACTTCTCCGTTGAGCATGATATCAAGCTTCACAAGCTTTGATTCCGCATATCCCGAAAGCTCATAGTCAAATGACGCATAGCCCCTTGTACGGGATTTAAGCGTATCAAAGAAATCATATATTATCTCAGCGAGAGGCAGGTCATAATGAATATCGACTCTGTCCGCGTCAATATATTTCATATCCCTGAAAATACCTCTTCTGTCCTGACAAAGCTCCATGATATTTCCGACATATTCTCCGGGAGAATAGATATGAGCCTCTGTCATCGGCTCCTCTGCCTTAACGATAGTACCGGGATCCGGATAATTTGTCGGGTTATCGATCATTTCCACGCTGCCGTCATTTTTGGTTATACGGTATATTACGCTCGGCGCGGTGGTGATAAGGTCAAGATTATATTCACGCTCAAGACGCTCCTGTATTATTTCCATATGTAGAAGTCCGAGGAAACCGCAGCGGAAGCCGAAGCCGAGCGCAACAGAGGTCTCAGGCTCAAAGGAAAGTGAAGCGTCATTCAGTTCAAGCTTTTCAAGCGCTTCACGAAGGTCACCGTATTTTGCGCCGTCAGCAGGATATATTCCGCAGAATACCATAGGCTGTACAGACCTGTATCCGGGCAGAGGCTCCTCAGCGGGACGGTCTGCCGTGGTCACTGTATCGCCTACACGGGCATCTCCGACTGTTTTGATAGATGCAGCTATATAGCCTACCTCTCCGGCATAAAGCACGTCGGTAGGCTCCAGAGCGGTTGCTCTCATAAAGCCAAGCTCCACTACACTGAATTCCGAACCGCTTGCCATAAAGCGGATGGTATCGCCGACATGAAGCTGTCCCTCCTTGACGCGCACATATACGATAACTCCCTTATAGCTGTCATAATAGGAATCAAAGATGAGCGCCTGAAGGGGCTTTTCGGTATCTCCCTCCGGAGGCGGTACCTGACTGACTATCTGTTCCATTACGTCATGGATATTTATTCCCATTTTAGCTGAAATACAAGGCGCGTCCTCTGCCGGCAGACCGATAACATCCTCTATCTCCTTTTTCACTCTGTCGGGATCGGCGCTGATAAGGTCAATTTTATTTATAACGGGAACTATCTCCAGCCCCGCATCAAGTGCAAGATATGTATTAGCAAGTGTCTGAGCCTCTATGCCCTGAGAAGCATCCACCACAAGAACTGCGCCCTCACAGGCAGCAAGAGAACGGGATACCTCATAATTGAAATCGACATGACCGGGAGTATCTATCAGGTTAAAGATATACTGCTCACCGTCATCCGCATTATAAAGAAGAGTAACGGCATGAGCCTTTATGGTTATGCCTCTTTCTCTTTCAAGCTCCATATCATCAAGAAGCTGGTCCTGCATTTCACGGACGGCAACAGATTTTGTCTGTTCAAGTATCCTGTCGGCAAGGGTGGATTTGCCGTGGTCGATATGGGCGATTATACTGAAATTCCTTATTTTATTCCTGTCAAAAGCCATTTTCTCACCTACAATAATAAATTCATCACATTATTCCGACTGACCGAAAATAATATACAAATATATTATAACATATCATTCTCAATAATGATATATCAAAGACAAAAAAATAACGCCCCGCCAAAAAGGCAGGACGTTTTTTTGCTTATCAGTTATAATATGTCATATCCTCAGATACGCCTTCAAGAACATAAACGTGTGCGTCACGGAGTCCATAGAAGGAGCAGTCATCAAATGTGGGGAAATAAAGGTCAGCAACTACATCTGTGTAGTAAATGAATCCGCCTGTATCGCCTGCAACTGCATAGCCGTATACAAAACCGTCATCTGCTACGATGTAAAGAACAGAACCATAAGGGATCTCATCAGGATCAACAGCAACTACACCGTAACGTGCAAGACGGCCTGTAGCTGTACCTGCGCCGTACTCAGCAGTATAAGCTGTTGTAGGACCTGAGAGGCAGTATGAATAATGAAGGACATTACCGTTCTTATCTGTAATTGTATTTGAAGATTCATCAACGCTTACATAGCTGTCATCTGAATCGGAGGCTGTAACGCTCTCCTCATACTTAGCTGTACCAACGAGAACGACCTGATCAACGGCTTCCTTAGTAACCTCGCTGCTGATCTCCTTCTTTTCCTTAAGCTTACCGTTTACCCAGGTCTCCTGATAGGTGATAGTGCGCTCACCCTCCTGACCGTAGGTCTCGATATCGGTATTGCCCTCATAAAGAGTGGATGTTTCCTTGTTTACTGTCTCATAATCAATTGTTTCTGTCTTTGTTGTCTTTTTGATCTCAACAGTCTGGATCGTAATTTCCATACCGTCATTGAGCTGAGCCTTCTGATCTCCGACAAGCTTATCTTTCTCGCCAAGCTTGATGCCGAGATATGCAAGAGCATCGCTTACTGTGCCTGCGGGAACCTCTTTATCGAGCTTTTCACCTCTGAGGTCAACCTTTACCTTGCACCAGTTTTCAATTCTGATCTCTTCGCCCTGCTCTTCCTTTGCAGCGCCTGCAAAAGCTTCGCTGTCATTTTCCTTAACGACCATATTGAGGCTGCTTTCTACAACCTTTTCAACATTGCTTTCTACCTTAAAGGCATTGAGCATTGAGTCGCTTACGCTTTCCTCTGTAAGATAACCTTCTATAACTGAATTTTTATTTTCGCCTTCTGTTTCCTCTGCAACATTTGATGTAACATCTGAAACTGTAACTGTCTGAGTAAAAGTTGCAACACCGATTGCTGCTGTGAGACAAAGTGATGACATAAGTGCCACTGATATAGCTCTTCTCAGCATTGAATGCTTCTTCTGCTTCTGACTGTTCATAATAATTATCTCCTTAAATTTCGCCGCTGTAATATTTTGCGGTTTGTTTTCGTTGATGATGCAATTATAGAACACCCCGCCCGAAAAGTCAAACAATTCAAAGTTGATTTTTTTGTGCAATATGCTTATTCAGCTTTGTCGAACACTGGAAGATAATGGTATTTGATAGTTCTATATTTCTTATATAGAAATTACGCTAAAAACAGTCACATTTTCATTGTGCAATCTGTAGAACTTATTACATAGCTGTAACACCTTTTAATAAAGTGTTTATATTACTTTTCAATAAGATTTTGCAATTCTTCAAAAACCGCATAACAATCGGCTTTTTTACTGAAAAAGCAGGTCATTTTTTCTGATAAAATTGAAAACAAATTTGTAAATTCAATGCTTTAATGGTTTTTATTTTTCCGTTAAAGCAAAATAAACATCGTTTTCAATGCCTGATTTTGTTATCAAAACAAGCCTGCTGACAGCACTTCAAACAATCAAAATGCTTTGTTTATATATATTTCAACCAAAAACACACTTCTATTTATTGCCATTCTATTAATACTATTGACAGATTGTTACAAATATGAAATAAAATAAAAGAAGCCGTAACAATTACTGTTACCGCTTC
>CACXDV010000268.1 GCA_902766585.1 uncultured Ruminococcus sp. | reverse complement strand
TTTTATACTGTGGGTAACGCCGTTTTTTATGGTGGTAATTTTAAGGATGCTTACAAGAACCTCAAGGGATACCAACGAAAAAAGACGAAGCTTCACAAGATTTATGGTTATGAGTATGAGAGCGCTGATGATAATATATGGAATAGTCTTTTTAATGAGACTGATGCTTCCCTCCAAGCCGGATATCCTGAGCGAACGTGAAATGGAATTCATTCCGTTTGTGAGAATAATACAGTGCTTTAACGGTTCTATGAATAATGGGGTTATTTATTTCATATGGAATTGTATAATTCTGGCACCGCTTTCATTTTATCTTTCGGTAATGGTATCGAATTTCAAGCCTATTCATGCTCTGATAATAGCACTTCCGCTGGGACTGGCAGTTGAAGCATTTCAATTTCTTCTTAATACGGCATTTGTAAGTATAGATGATGCTTTAATGTATTGTGTCGGAGCGCTTTTTGGAGTCGGAATAAAGCTTATGTTTGATTCTATCCGGGGAATGTTGACATCAGGACGGGATCCTTCATTTCTCAGCTATGAATATGTACCTGTACCAAGAAAAAGCACCAAATCGCCTCAGATAGTTGAGGAATAAAAACAGGCTGTTGTATCAATGATTTTGATACAACAGCCGTTATTTATAGTATAAATGTTTTAGTCATCCTCAAATAACAGAGTAAGTATTTCGTCAAAGGTTGATCCCGATTCGCAGATAAGCTTATTGATCTCCTTAAACTGCATTATTGACTGAATTTTCAAAGCACCGGATTTTTTCTTTGTGTTACGGGCAATATCTGCACTTACGCTTGCATTTCTCTGAGCCTTTTTGATTTTTTCGACAAGCTCTTTATCATCGGGATCGCCTTCATTATTTTCACGGCAGATACCGATAAACACATCGTATGCGTTTTGTGCATCAATAAAAGCCTCTTTTTTTTCTTTACAGGAATCTACCCATTCATTATAAGAGGAAAGGGCTTCTATTAATTTTTCTTTAATGACAGAATTCTCCACCGGATCTCCTCCTTATTCACCGAAAAGGATCTTTCTTGCTTCAATAAGACTTCCGTCCATTACGGAATATGTAGCAAGAAGCTCGCCTTTTATTTCAGGAGAGATATTTGTATGGAGATAAAGGGAATCCATACCTGCCTGATTGGAGCCTCTGATATCGGTAATATAATCATTACCTATCATGATAGATTCCTTAGGATCAAGATCATACTTATCAAGTATACATTTATAGAATATGATATCCGGTTTAGCACAGCCTTCATCGGATGAAATAAGAATATCGTCAAAAAGATCAAAAAGCCCCATCATTCTTATTTCCGGTTCGGTAAATACTCTCTGAGCGTTTGAAAGAAGATAAACATTTCCGCCGTGTTCCTTAATTGTTTTAAGAAGTTCAATAGCACCGTCATAGAGGCGGATGTGCTGGATCGAAAGAGAACGGAAGATACGGCAGGTGTAGTTTATCATTTCCTTTGACATTTTTACACCCTTCTGAGCATAAAGCTCCTTAAAAACATTTTCGATCTGAGGCTCCGGATGAGTAGTATACTTCTTTTTAGGAATACGCTTAATTTCCTTACTTAGAAGATCATTATAGCATTTGTTCAGTTCTTTTCCGGTATAACTTGCACCGCTCATAGAATAGATCATCGCCATATTTTTCCAGAGGCTTTTTTTCCATTCATTAGTGTTTATATCGATAAGCGTACCATAAAGGTCAAAGATGTAATTTTTATACATATATCATTTCTCCTTACAAATATAATGGAGGGATAATTCTATAAAACAATAACACTTTACACCATTGTACAACATTTACCAAAATAAAACAAGATGTAATGAAAAAATATTATAAAAATGTGAAAAAGCACAGCGTTCAGTGAACAACTGCGCTTTCATTGGATAAAATTAATAAATTAAGAGAAATAAGTACGATAATCAAGCATGGGGAATGGATCCTGTCCCGGAGCAAAAGCATAGAGTATATAAAAGCCTTTTCCTTTGGAATGATATCCGAATCTTAGTTCCTTAGGAAAATCCTTGCCAAACTCTGTTTCTGCATCATCAAAGCTGATAACCTTGATAGCGAGGTCACCCTTATACTTTTCGTCATAATAAAGACGAAGCTCACCGAGTGACAAATTGCTTTTGAGGAAAAGACCGCCATAATACTGAAGAGAACCCACGTTTGTCAGTTTACCGGTTTGTGATGCGGAAGCCTGAATGCTTGTACCGCTTGGCAAAGGTATACTTTTAAGCTCTGCCTCAATATTGGATGATGTCGTGTTATCCACAATAATAGCAGTTACAAGTGTTCCGACAATCAAAAGAACCAAAACTACCAAAAATGTTGCAAAAAACTTTTTCACGTTGACGTCTCCTTTCAAAAAATATTTTTCTACCTAATTATACAATATCATAACAAATATTTCAAGTACAATATTACTCATTTTCAACGAGACTTACATTTTCATCTCCGAGTCTTTTGCGAAGCTCACGCAGCATGACATTGTTAATATCGACATACATTTTTCTTGGAGCATACCAAAGCTTTCTGCTGTCGGTAAAGAAAACATATAGGGGAGTATTTCCGTCAAAAATATCAATAATCTGTAAGGCACGCTCATATTCGGAGCAATCCTGATTTTTTATTCTGAGATATAGACCGGGAGGAGTGTTTTTCTTAGGTCTTTTAACATCCTTTCCGGCATCTGAGACATTTGAAGGTACAGGCAGAAGCTTGTCACAGATTATTTTAGGTTCGGTTTCGTCCTCGCGTTTAACGCTTCCGATAAGACGGACGATTTTTTTGTCTGTAAGCATTGCGCCGGATTCCTCAAATGCCCTTGGAAAAACGATAAGTTCAAGTTCTCCGAATTTATCGCCTGCTGAAGCAAAAGCCATATGGTCGCCGTGTTTAGTTATTTTCGGTTTTATATTGCGAATCATGCACAGCATATTAATTTTTGCGCCGTCGTCGTAACGGTTATCCTTATTTAACAGGATATCACATATCCTGTCAGCATTCATAGCCTTTATCATATCGTCATACTGCGCCATAGGGTGCCCTGTGAGATAGAGACCTGTCATTTCGTATTCGCGGTCAAGAAGCTCTCTTTGCGGGAATTCATCAAGATCCTTAGGTCTTGGTTCATCGGACTCCATTCCGTCCATATCAAAGAGGTTAAGCTGACCTTGTGAGCTTACCTTCATTTCAGCAGCGATCCTGTCCATGAACAGAGGGGCAGCGAGAAACATAGAACGGCGGTTTGAGCCAAGGTTATCAAGAGCTCCGCTGAAAATAAGTCCTTCGACCGAACGCTTGTTCAGCATAGTTGAGTAAGTTCTTGACAGGAAGTTATAGAAGGAACGGTATTCTCCGTAAGCTCTTTCGGCAATAATACTGTCTATAAGACCTCTGCCGATACCTTTTATAGCCTGAAGACCGAAACGTATATTGTTTTCACTTATGGTAAAGCCCGCGTCACTGTAATTGACATGAGGCGGAAGGACTTTTATTCCCTGGCGTGATGCCTCATCAATATATGCAGAAATCTTAGATGAATCATTAAGCGCGCCTGTCAGGAGAGCGGCCATATATTCAGCGGGATAATGAGTTTTAACATATGCTGTCTGATATGATATAGTTGCATAAGCAGCAGCGTGAGCTCTGTTGAAGGCATATGAAGCGAAGCTTTCCATTTCGCTGTATATATCAAGAGCAGTTGCCTCGTCAATGCCGCGTCTGATACAGCCATCTACAATAACATTACCGTTCTCGTCGGTCAGACCGTGAAGGAATATATCCTTTTCCTTATCCATTTCCGCTTTTTTCTTTTTTGCCATAGCTCGTCTTACGATATCCGCTCTGCCGAGAGAATAGCCGGCAAGGGTACGGAAGATCTGCATTACTTGCTCCTGATAGACAATGCAGCCGTATGTGACATTGAGGATAGGTTCAAGGAGGGGATGCTTATATGTGACTTCCTCAGGATGATGACGGCACCTGATATATCTTGGTATAGAATCCATTGGACCTGGTCTGTACAGTGAGAGTACGGCGATAATGTCCTCAATATTTTCAGGTTTAAGGCGGGTAAGACAGCTTCTCATGCCTGCTGATTCAAACTGGAATACACCGTCTGTTTCACCTCTTGCAAATAATGCAATAGCCTTGGGATCGTTTTCAGGGAGCTTAAGAAGGTCAAAATCAGGCTCACGCCTGCGGATCATCATTTCAGCGTCATGCAGAATAGTAATATTTTTAAGCCCGAGAAAATCCATTTTAACAAGTCCAAGCTCTTCGACCTCATTCATTTTGAATTGAGTGACCGGAACGTTCTTGTTTTTGGAAACAGGTACATATTCATAAAGAGGTTCTTCTGTTATCACAACACCTGCGGCATGGGTGGAGGTATGACGTGGGACACCTTCAAGAGCCATTGATGTATCAATAAGCTTATGTATCTGAGAATCATTGTCATAAAGGCTTTTAAGCTCTCTGACATTCTGGAGGGCAGATTTTAGCGTAGTATTAGGATCATGCGGGATAAGAGAGGAAACCTTTTTAATGACTGCAGCAGGCACCTCAGTTACCTTACCGACATCATTTATTACAGCTTTTGCGGCGAGTGTACCGAAGGTATTTATCTGAGCAACATGACCTTCGCCGTAGCGTTGGAAAACGTAATCAATTACCTCCTGTCTCCGTTCGGTGCAGAAGTCAATATCGAAGTCAGGCATTGAAACTCTTTCAGGATTCAGAAATCTTTCAAAAAGCAGATCATACCTTATAGGATCGATCTCTGTAATGCCGATGCAGTAAGCCGCAAGGCTGCCCGCACCGGAACCTCTGCCTGCTCCGACGGGGATATCATTTTTTTTGGCATAGCCGACATAATCGGCAACAATAAGGAAATAATCCGTGAATCCCATTTTAGTAATGACATCGATTTCATATTCAAGCCTGTCCAATAATTCCTTGGAGGGTTCATCTCCGTAACGTCTTTTTAAGCCCTCTTCGCATTTAGCTCTGAAATAGGCTTCATGGTCTGTGCCCTCTGGCAGCGGAAAAGCAGGAAGCTTAAGCTTTTTAAATTCTATTTCAACATTACATCTGTCGGCGATCTTCTGAGTATTGTCGATCGCATCAGGATAAAGCGGAAAAAGCTCCCGCATTTCCTGTTCGCTTTTGACATAGAATTCATCAGTGGGGAAAGCCATCTGATTAGGTTCGCTGATAGTTTTGTCAGTCTGTATACAGAGGAGTACCTTCTGAAGATAGGCATCCTCTTTTTTAATATAATGGCAGTCATTTGTTGCTGCAAGAGGAATATCCAATTCTTCCGAAAGACGCTTTATTTCTGGGAGGATCCTTTTTTGTTCGGGTATGCCGTGATCCTGTATTTCGAGGAAGAAATTATCTTTGCCGAAGATATCCCTGTATTCCTGTGCGGCTTGTTTAGCGCCCTCATAATCACCGCTTTCAAGACAGCGCGGAATCTCACCTGCAAGACAGGCAGACAGAGCAATAAGTCCCTCATGGTGTTTTTTAAGAAGCGCCTTATCCACTCTTGGCTTATTGTAAAAGCCCTCCAGCCATGCTTCAGAGCTAAGGCGCATAAGGTTCTTATAGCCAGTCATATTCTCACAAAGAAGTACAAGATGATAGTTAGTTCTGTCAAGAGCTGCGATCTTGTCCGACATTTTTCTTGGCGCGACGTAGAACTCGCAGCCGATAACAGGCTTTATCCCTGCCGCACGGGCTGCCTTATAGAATTCGATCACACCGAACATAGAGCCATGGTCTGTAATAGCGATACTGTTTTGACCGAGCTGTTTAACGGCATCTATCAAGTCTGCAATTTTAGACGCCCCGTCCAGAAGACTGTATACCGTATGGACGTGCAAATGTGTAAAGCTCATAGCAGCCTCCTTTGATTTTACTAATCTAAGCCGAGAGTAAGCTCATAAAGACATTCATTTCTTATTTCGTCTGATCCGCGGTTTTTTCGTCCGCTGTATGTTTTAACAGGCTTCATTCCTATTTTTTCCATGACACGCAGGGAAGCCGAGTTTTCCTCATCGGCATGGGCAATATAGTGTGAAAGACCGAATAATTTCTGAATATATATCATAAAGGCAGAAGCAGCTTCGGCGGCGTAGCCGTTTCCCCAGAAATTCCTGTTAATGATCCACCCAAGCTCACCGACCGAACGGTTTTCAAGAAATTCGATGCTTACGGCACCGATATGTGTACCGTTCAGTATTATAGCGGCATCAAGGTATTCAGGCTTTTCCATGCTCCATTGAATGTCGCATTTTCTGAGATAATCCATTACTTCTTCATCGCTGTCACAGGGAAGAAAGCACATCATTTTTGTATTTTCGGGATCGGTTGAATAAACGCGGGTAGTTTCATAGTGTATAGCTGAGAGAGGAACAAGATTGAGTCTCTCAGTATGTAAAAGCATTTTTTCTTTCATAGTCATCATTTATCCGCAGGCTTATTCTTGAAATACATATAAACCTGACATTTTATCATTCCGTTGTATAATTTACGTCTTTTATCAGCCTGTCTGCCGAAATTGCCCTCAAAATTATCATCAGGGCTGATTATTGTATAGCTGTAGCCGCTGCGCTGTTCAAATTTCCTGCCCATGATTTTGTAAAGCTGCCGAGCCTGTTCAATATCAAGAAGTCTTTCGCCGTAGGGGGGATTTGTAATGATCGCAGCGCGTTCATAGTCTGCCGTAAAATCAGAGATAGAACGCTGCTGAACATGGATACGTTTTTCAACGCCGGCTTTTTTTGCATTTGAAAGGGTAAGCTCAACGGCAGCAGGATCAATGTCAAAGCCGTATGCTTCAAATTCACAGCTTCTATCTATTGTATCAAGACAATTGTTTCTTTCATCTGCCCAGACAGTCTGAGGAATACATCCCCATTTTTCGGCTGAGAAGCTGCGCTGAAGTCCGGGAGCGATTTTCATGGCTTTCAGGGCTGACTCGATAAGTATAGTACCTGAGCCGCAGAACGGATCGACAACAGTGCTGTAACCCCTGATATGAGAGAGATCAGCCATAGCCGCAGCAAGTGTCTCTTTGATCGGAGCATCAGTAGAATCCCTTCTGTAGCCTCTTTTATGAAGTCCATCTCCTGTAGTATCAAGCAAAATACTTACTCTGTCCTTGATAATAAGGAACTGTATCTGATGTTTAGGTCCGGTTTCATCAAACCAGCTTGTGCGGTATTTTGAAGCGAGCCTGTCTACAACAGCTTTTTTTATTATCTTCTGACAATCGGGAATACTTGTAAGCTTTGAATTGACAGAATGACCTTTTACCGGGAAAGCGTCATCCTTGCCTATCCAGTTTTCCCATGATACAGCCTTTACGCTTTCAAAAAGCTGATCAAATGTATAGGCGCTGAATTCGGCTAAAAGTATCTGTATTCTTTCGGCATATCTTGAGCAAAGATTTGCTTTGGCAAGAGTATTATAATCACCTTCAAAGAGAACCCTGCCATTTTCAGCCGTAACCTTCTGTATGCCTGAGCGTTTAAGCTCATCAGCGCAGATACCCTCTATTCCGAAAAGGCATGGCGCGACAAATTTTATATTATCCATTTCTTTTCCTCATTTCTGTTGATTGATAATATGATTGTACCTCAAACGGCACTGAAAATCAAGACAAAGCATTATAAAGCTTCGTTATCATGTCAATACTAATAACAGAATTGTTTTAACAGGAGGAAGAAGCATGGCACAAAGGCTGAAAATGGGAACAATACTATTGTCGCGCAGGATAAGTATAAAAACAGCATCAGCGGCAGTCGGGCATAAGGAGGGTGAGGGACCGTTAGCGGAGTATTTTGATCGTGTGTACAAGGACGATCTTCTCGGACAAAGCTCATGGGAAAAGGCGGAAAGCAGATTGCAGACAGAAGCCTCGAATATTGCGCTTGAAAAGGCAGGAATGACAACGGAGAATATTGATGTTATACTTGCAGGAGATTTACTGAACCAGTGTATATCATCTACCTTCGGATTAAGAAGCCTTGGAATACCGTACCTCGGACAGTACGGAGCCTGTTCAACAATGGCTCAGGGTATTGCAGTTTCGGCGCTTCTTATAGAAAGCGGAGGGGTGAATACTGCAATGGCTGTTACATCGTCGCATTTTTGTTCGGCGGAAAGGCAGTTCCGTCTGCCGATAGAATACGGAGGGCAGAGAACGCTTACAGCCCAGTGGACAGTGACGGGAGCGGGAGCGGCAATCATTGGCGAGGGCGAAGGAAACGGGAGAATATGCTCTGTGACTATAGGAAAAATAACTGATTATAAAATAAAGGATGCCAATAATATGGGTGCGGCGATGGCTCCGGCAGCAGCGGATACATTGAAAAGATTTTTTGACGATACCGGAACAAAACCGTCTGACTATGACCTGATACTGACGGGTGATCTTGGATATGTAGGCTCTGAACTTCTTATAAAACTGCTGCAGTCGGAAGGAACAGATATCAGCGCTGTTCATAATGACTGCGGAAAGCTTATTTTTGACCGTGAAAAGCAGGATGTTCATGCAGGCGGTTCGGGATGCGGATGCTGCGCTTCAGTTTTTTGTTCTTATATACAGGAAATGTTAAGACAGGGTAAATATAACAATATGCTATTTATTGCCACAGGCGCGTTAATGTCACCGACATCAAGCCAGCAGGGGGAAAGTATACCCTCAATAGCTCACTTGATTCATATTAAAAAAGAATAAAAGAAAATGCCCGGAAGGAATTATTATTATCGTCCTTACCGGGCATTATTTTTGTGTGCAAAAACTACATTATATTGTGTAATTAAAATAACTTTACACATATTTATAATGTAAAGAGAATAGTTTCACATATAAATCGGTGATAATAACGAAAAATTACTTCTTTTGAATCTTTCCTCAACAAAATAATATACAAAATATATAAAAACCATTCCTGTTTTTCTAAATCTATATAAGAATTATTTTTGTTAAATTAATGGATTTTATTGACAAAATATTGTATAATATACATATGTTTATCATATGTAAATCGGAGAATTATGACCTATCGTGTTTTTGTGATCGAGTTCTGAATAAGATAAGAAATATTGAGATTATATTACCGATAATTATAGTGCAAATCGTTTTATTGAATTAAGTATACGAGTAATGTATTTTGGGGTTGAAAAACTGATGCGAAGGGTTATAGTATAAATTGAAGAATTATCAGACATAATCACTATGGGATCATAAGAGGCGGATAAGGTTAAACACATTACTATATAACAAGGAAGCTTTACCCTCACGGAGCGATTATGAAATCAGTTAAAAAAGAAGGGAGAGTAGATCAAAAATGACTACTGAAATAAAACCAAAAAAGAAGAAAAAACGCTCTCCCGTTATGCTTACGACAATTCTGTTGTTGTTTTTGCTGATAGTGATACTTGTCACGCTGGCGTTTTTCACTTCGACAGATGAGGCCACTAACAGATTTGAAGGCGTAAAGATAGATATAATTCTGAGCGAGCCAAAGTGGAAGCCTGATAAAGCGATAAATATCGTACCCGATGCAACGCTTGAAAAGGATCCGTATATCACCAATAATGAGGATGTTCCGGCGTATGTTTTCCTTAAGGTCACAGTTCCGGCTGTCAAGTAT
>CACXDV010000267.1 GCA_902766585.1 uncultured Ruminococcus sp. | reverse complement strand
GGCGGTATGCCCGGAACGCTTAATCTTGAAGCAAGTCCTGAAGTGAAAAACGCTGTGAAGGTATGTGCGGAAAGGGGAGGAATAGTAGGCGCTATCTGTGCCGCTCCTTCGATCCTCGGACATATGGGACTTCTTAACGGCAGAAGAGCGACCGCTTTCCCTGGCTTTGAAAAGGAACTTGAGGGCGCGGAGTTTAAAAATGATTTCGTTTCCGTTGACGGAAATTTCATTACCGCAAGAGGAATGGGCGTTTCGCTTGAATTCGGTCTGGCTCTTCTCAGGGCAATCAAGGGGGACGAGGCTGCCGATCATGTTAAAAATAGTGTTCAATGCAGACTGTAAGCAAAAATAAAAGACTCCTTCGGGAGATATGCAAAAATAAAAGGCGGAGTATGGAGCCGTCTGAAAGGGCTGTATGCGATAAGGCAGTTCAGACCGCCGCCGCCGCGCTTATAGAAGGACTTGCTCCGGAATATGTTCTGTGCTATGTGTCATCTCTCGATACAGAGGTGCAGACCACGGCGCTGATAGAGAAGCTTCTGTCATGCGCAATAAAGACGGCTGTGCCAAAAAGTCTTACGGAGAACTATGGTCTGGATTTTTATTTGATAGATTCCCTTTCTTCGCTTAAAAGAGGTCATTACAATATATTGGAGCCTGATACAAGTCTTTGCCGGAGGGTGCAGGTCTATGAGGGAGTGTGTATCGTTCCCGGACTTGCCTTTGACCGCGGCGGGAGAAGGCTTGGCTTCGGAAAGGGATATTATGACAGGTTCCTTGAAAAAGGCAGCTTCATTACTGCGGGACTGTGTTATGAATGCTGTGTTTTTGATGAAATACCGCATGAGGATCATGACGCGGTAATGGATTATCTGATAACCGAAAAGGGTATCATAAAGCAAAAGGAGGTATTTGCAGGTGAGTGATGAGCTTGAACAGAAACGACAGGAAAAAATAGCAAATTTCAAGCTGAATTTCAATTATGATTCCGATGATGACGATGATATAAGCAGCAGCTCCGAAGAGGAAGCCGACAATTCGGTTGAGCTTTGCTCCTCCGGTGATGATGATGCTCCCGCGTATGAGGAGGACGATTCCTTCGGGGAAATATCGAGCTATAGCGAGGATGCTCTTAAGCCTGCCGGACAGCTTAATAAAAAAGAACTCCGCACCGCAAAAAGACTTGATAAAAAGCGCAGGCGAATCAAAGCAAAGAAAAACCGTCTTATTTTTCGTACTGTATGGATGGTAATGCTGATATTCGTGTCAATAATGATCGGACGCTATATAATGGTCGGAGTGAACGATCTGCTTGCCATCGGAAGAGATACCAAGGGTACTGTAGAGGTTCAGATACCGGCTAATGCGACTCTTGATCAGGTAACGGATATCCTTCTGAGCAACGGTATCATAAAAAGTGAAAAATTCTTTAAGCTGTACGCTGCTGTGACAAAATCTGCAAATGGCTTTACTGAGGGTACATATCAGGTTCCTATGAACGGAGATTATCTTTCGCTTGTAGATGCCCTTCAATCTCAGGAAAACCGTACAGATACCGTAAAGATCCAGTTCCGCGAGGGTATATCGGTGCTTGAAATGGCTGCTCTTCTTGAAAGCAACCATGTCTGCACAGCAGACGCCTTCCTCGATAAGTGCAATTCCGATGAGTTTGACGAGGAATTTGAATTCCTTAAAAGCATAAAGAATAAAAGCGAGCGTTATTATAAGCTGGAGGGCTATCTGTTCCCCGATACCTATGAATTCTATGTCAATGAGAATCCCGGTTCAGTTGTATATAAATTCCTCCATAACTATAATACAAAGATGTATTATACAAAAATACGCTTTGTTCAGGGTGAAAAGAAGCAGACCGTAGAGCAGAGAGCAAAGGCTGTCGGTATGTCAATGGAGGATGTGCTCACTCTTGCATCGCTTATTCAGGCAGAGGCTGCGGATGAGGAAGATATGTATATGGTATCATCAATTCTCCATAACCGTCTTGAAACAGAGAAAACAGGCGGAATGAATGAAAATAATGAAGGCGGCTTCCTGAAATTGCAGCTTGACTCAACGGTATTCTATCCTTATAAGACACAGGACAAGGTTCCTGCAAATATGAGAAAGAATTATGTAAGCAGATACAGCACATATAATATCGAAGGTCTTCCTGCCGGTCCTATATGCAATCCCGGTATCGCTGCGGTCGAGGCGGCAGTCAATCCGCCTGAGACAGATTACTATTACTTCTGTCATAAGTCGGCTACCAATGAAGAGGCTGCTGTTGCGTACTATGCTAAGACAAATGAAGAGCATCTTATAAACCAGCATGAAGCAGGTCTTATTTAAAAAAATATAAAGGAGAGAGCTGAAATGTGCAAATGTAAAAAAATGCTGAAATACATTCTTATAGGAGCAGGCGCCGTGATAACCGTTGCCGGTATCATCAGCGCCGCCGTAAAAAAGAGCAGGGCTGACGAGGACGAAAACGGAAATAAAAAGGGCGGTTCAGTATTTCCTATTGTCTTTGGTCTGCTGTGCGCTGCGGCAGGAGGAGTAATGTGGCTCGGCGAACTGTTCGGAGATAATTTCAGCAGGATATTTGAAACCGGCAGGGAAAAGCTTGCTTCCGTCATTCCGGAAAAGCAGCCCGACTGGGCAGATATCGCCTGCGAGCTTTTCAAATTCAGGGAAAAGACAGAGGACGTTTTTTCAAATCTTGAAAGCACTGTTTCCGATATCATTAAAAAATAACAAAATAGCATGACAAAAAATCGCATCTGCTGTGAAAAATCGGCAGATGCGAATTTTTTTGTAAATATGTGTTGACATTACAAAAATGTTACTATATAATGATAAATGGTTACTGATTTGTTATTTAGTGATTACTTGAATGAACAGGATGTGTAATAATGAAATCGTGGAAAAGAGGACTTGCTCTGCTGACATCAACAGTACTTGTTGGTACCGTATGTATAGGTCTTAGTCTTAATACAGTCGATTCCTCGGTCGCTGAAATGCCGGACGGCGATATGACGCTGAGCAAAAGCGGTATATCCCTCGGTCTTGGAGAGGTATATCAGATCTCTGCAAATGACGATATCGAAAAATGGGATTCCTCGCGTGACGATCTTGTAGAAATAAATAAGGGTGAGATATCCGCAAAGGCTCTGGGCGCATCTATGGTGGGTGCCTATGCTCAGGACGGTGATGAGGCACAGTGCTTCGTTGTAGTAAGAAATGCCCCGGACAGCGTAAGGCTTTCGGCATCGGAGATTACTCTCGGCGTGGGTGAAAGCTATAAGCTCAAGGCAATACTTCCCGACGGGACAGCTGCCGCTACAAGAACATTTTCAACAGATAACAGTGACGTTCTTGAAATGACACAGACCGACTGGGAGGGAGAATTTACAGCAATCAAGCCGGGTAAGGCAGTTGTCACAGTACGTCTGTATAACGGAAAGGAAGCAAAATGTACTGTTAATGCAGTGGCTGCGCCGGAAGGAGTTAAGCTTTCAAAGAATGAACTTACTCTCGGTGCCGGTGAGGAATATAATCTCAGCGCGGCTCTGACAGACGGAGGAAAGCTCAGAATAAGCTATTCGTCCGATTCGGAAAGCATAAGCCTCGATACGTCCGATAATAACGTAAAAGTAAAGGCTGCTGCAGAGGGTAAGGCTCTGCTTACGGCATCAGTATATAACGGCAAAAAAGATACCTGCGGAATTACAGTGAAAAAGGCTCCTGAAAAGGTTACTATGAATAAAAAGGAGCTTACCCTTAAAGTAGGTGAAAGCGCTGTTTTAGGATGCAGTGTTGATGAAGGCGCTGCTGCTGCGGGAAGGTCATATTCATGCGACAACGAGGATGTTTTAAAGCTTACGCGCAAAAAATGGATCGCCGGCTTTAAGGCTGAAAAAGAGGGTACTGCCGTTATAACCGTTAAGACCTATAACGGAAAAACCGATACCTGCAAGATAACTGTTATCCCGGCAGCTCAGGCAGAAAATAACAGTAATAATACAAATACTAATACTGATACCAATGCTGATACTGTCCGTCCGGCTCAGGCTTCGGGCAATAATGATGTACAGCAGCAGACAGCAGAAAATACAGCTCAGTCCGATGATGCACAGAAGAATATTGATTATGCCGGAAGCGGAAACATTACATATACACCTTCGGAAACAGTTACAGTTAGCGGAGATTTTATTGACCTTTCGGAAAATACGGCTGTAATGTATCCCGGCGAT
>CACXDV010000266.1 GCA_902766585.1 uncultured Ruminococcus sp. | reverse complement strand
GTTCCCTGATATATTCCCCCGCATTTCTGAATGACTCTGTTTGAGCCTTTATTCTCACATTGCGCGGTGATCATCACCTCGGGAAAACCCTTTGAAAACAGAAATTTCAGCACACATTTACAAGCCTCGGTCATATATCCTCTGCCCCAATGCTTTTTTGAGAGAACGTAGCCTATTTCGGGAATACCGTCAACATACCTTACAACATCTATCCCTCCGATAAGTTCGCCGCTGTCCTTTAGCTCAATAGCAAAATTTATCCTGTCGGGCTGCTCATATTCATCAACCCACATTTTCAGCACATATCTTGTCACATCAATACTTTCATGTACGTCCCATGTCAGATATTTTGTAACCTCAGGATCATTTGCCCAGCCATAGAACATAGCCTCGGCATCATCCTCCCTGAAAGGTCTTAATCTCAGTCTTTCGGTTTCAAGTTCGATCCTCATATAATTACATCCCTTTATTTTTTCTTTTTCTTCGGTGCGGGCAGTTCGCTCTCCATAGAAACAAGCAATTCCCTCATAAGCTCCCTGTCCTCGATATTTTCAACAAGAAGCATTTCCTTGGCTCCGTCATAGGGAAGCTCAAGCGGCGCATCAGACAGCAGGCTTTTTGATGACTTTGTCTGCTTGACAAGAAATCTGTCATCATATATCCCTCCTATTACCTTACCGCGGTAATAAATAATATACTCCCCCATCATAGGTCTGTAGGCAACATCCTCTATATCGGAAAGCTGTTCAAGAACAAATTCAAGATATTCCTTTTTTGACGCCATACTTTCACCACTGACCTTCCTTTTCGATAAGCTTCAAAAACTTCTTGTCATTCATCTGCTCATTAGTTATATATTTTCCGTTATGGAACAATGCATAGGTTGTGACCGGTGTCGGTGAATTTTGCGCCTGCTCCCGGCTCGTTATATGTATTGCTTTGAATGGCACGTTCCTCTCCCTTGCAGTCTGCTCAACGACCGGCACATATTTTGCATTGAAGGGACACTGATCTGTATAGTATAATACATAACCCTCTTCATCTGTATGGGGATGCCTTGCACATTCCCTGAACACAGGCTTCTGTGCATCAGCGTCAAACGGCAGATACCATAGCTGAATACCGTTATCAGCCTCATCACTTACCTCAAAGCCCTTATATTTCAGATATTTCGGATCTGCAAGAAAGGGCTTTTTCTTTGCGCAGGAAAGAATACATATTCCCTTTTTGCCCTGATTTTTACTGTCGCTTATACATTCATTCAGAAGGTCATTGGAATAGCCGTGACCTTTAAAGGAGCCTGATACCCAGAGGCAGTCAATATACATATACCCGTCCGCGCATATCGGATTCCATGCATATTCCGCGGGTATGTATTCAATAAAGCATTTTCCTCTTTCTGTACTTTTCAGGAATACAAGTCCCTCTGCAAGCCTGTCCGCAAGCCATGCCTTTTTTGAGGACACCTGTATGTCGTTATTATTGGAAATAGCACAGCAGATATGCTCTTTTTCTATATTTTCAGTTGTAAGCCTTATATACTCCATATTCGTTTCTCCTTTCTTTAAATATCCAAAAAAATATTTAGTCCGTCATTCCTGAGCTTTTCAGAAAAACTCAATATATTAAGCTATTTATTACCATTATATCATAAAAGCAATAGATCACAATATCTTTTCCATACATATTTTCTGAGGAACAAGTCCCATAGCCTCATAAAAGCTCAATGCCGACGGGTTGCAAGTCCATACGTTAAGAGTGATATTATAAAAGCCCTGTTCCCTTCCGTAACAGACAATATGCTCATACAGTGCTTTTCCGATATGCCTTCCCCTTGCGCCTTCATCAACGCATATATCATCTATATATAATGTCCTGATATCCGTAAGCACAGGATCTCCTGTTATCTGTTTATGTATGCAGAAGGCGTGTCCCAAAGGAATATCATTTCCATCCGTACAAACAAAAACCGGAGTATTATCATTTGCGATAATGGCTTCAAGCTGATCACGGCTGTATTTTGTCGCCGGCCCCTTGAAAATGTCCGGTCTGCCCTTATGATGGACCATATCGACCTGAACAAGAAGTTCAAGTATTTTCCCGATATCCCTTTTTTCTGCTCTTCTTACCTTCATATCAGTTTCCCCGCAATAGCAAAATACAATCAGTATATTTTTATTTATCTATACATTCGGTTTTAATGATTCTGAGAACTCTTTCTTCTCTTCTTATCATCATTTCATTAAAAGCATTTTCACTGTGATATGCCTCATTGACACTTATAGCCTCATCAATATCGACTATCCTCAATATAAAGCCCGCTTCCTTTTCATAATCGTCAAGCGACTGTTTCCGTACCCTTTCTTCCGTTTCGCAAAGAAAATACAGATTTTCCTGCTCAAACACCGTATCGGGCAAATGATCGCTTTTCTGACGGCGCATAACTCTTCCGAATTCCCTGACGCTTTCAGGCTTTACAATAAGACCTGTTTCCTCCCTGACCTCGCGGGCAAGGGCAGCTTCTATATCCTCACCTTCATTTATCCCTCCGCCGGGGAATTTATAATAATTCTCCGCACTGCTGTATACAAGAGCAAGTCTTCTTCCGCTTATGATAATTGCTCTTGCGGAAGGTCTCCTGCTCACATTTTCAGCTTCCCCGTAATCATGCAGATCTGTTTCAAACAACAGTCTCAATCAGTCTCACCCTTTTCTTTTAAGCTCCGCTGCCGCAGCATAATGGAGTATATCAAATTCCTCCGGGGCAATTTTCTCAAGAAGCTCCTTATGCTCCTTTTCCCAAAGCCTTATCTCATCCTCCGGCAGAGATGCCCCTACTCCGCGGCAGGCCTTCATTCTTCCGTTCCAGCCCTCTCTTGTGAAATGCACCTTCAAGTGATATTCCTCACTGTAAACCAACTCAAATTTATCATAATAGCATGGAGGTATATCTATCGGATGCATTGTTTCTCCCGCGCCGCTCCATACAGGATTATATTTCAGCACCAGCTTTTCACTTTCTCCCGCAATTCTGTCCTCAAACGGCAGCCATGCCAAATATAGCACAAGTATTTTTCCTCCCGGCTTTAGCATACGGAAAAGCTTCGGCATTATTCTTTCATGGTCAAAATACCAGAAGCACTGACACGCTGTTATCACATCAAAGGTATTATCCGGAAAATTCAGTTCCTCGGCAGACATGACATAATAATCTATATCCATTCCCTCAGACAGTATTTTTGCCTGTGCTATCTGATTTTCGGATATATCCGTACCCGTCCACCCTGCGCCGAAGCTGTACATATTTCTCGGAAGCACACCTGTTCCCGTACCAAGATCAAGAACTCTCTGCCCCTTGACACAAAGTCCTCTTGCTGCAATTTTCCGATAAAATTCATCCGGATAAATATCCCTGAATCTGGCATAATCCGCCGATGCTCTTCCCCAGTCGAAGGCTCTGCCCCCGTCTATTCTTTCATCTTTTATAACCAATAGCTTCACCATTTTCTATATACTGCTGCAAAAGCTTATTATTTCTTCCTTCCTCAGCAGAACATCATTTTTATTTTCTACCATACAAAGTCCGATATGACCGCAGCATTCTATTTCCATATGACCGTAAAAATGCTCTATCGTCTGTATCAGCCTCTCACATTCGTGCATACTTGGTCCCGTTCTCAATACAGCGGCATAGCCCTTCTTTCCCTTACTGAGCGAAGCGTGCGGCTCGTGCGTATTGCACCACGGAGTACACCTGTCGATAAACGCCTTGAACTGTCCCGGAACATCAGCCCAGTATGACGGGGATACACATACGATAATATCCGCTGCTTCAAATTCATTTATCATTAAAGAAAAATCATCCTTCTGTACACATTCCGCCGTTTTATGACAGGAACGGCAGCCCTTGCAGAACGAAAAGGAATAATCATCTATGCATATACTGCTTACATCATATCTCTGTGACAATTCCTCAGAAATTATTTTTACTGTTTCTGCCGTTGCGCCGTTTCTCACAGGACTGCAGTTTATTATCAAAGCCTTCATTTACATTACCTCATACGCTGTTTTTTATTTTCAGATATACTTTTCCGTCATCTGTAGTCATTACCCTTTCATTAAGCCGTTTGGAATGACTGAAACAGCTGCTTATCATTCTGATTCCGAGCGAGGAACAGCTTACCGCCGTTTCGGGACTGAACGCGCCAAGCTCCTTCATTTTTTCTATTGCAAGCTTCCCCTCAACATAATCTATAGATGCGTCGCTGAGATTCGCCGCAGCATAAGCAAGAAGCCGACACACCCTTCCGATATCATATTTATTTCCTGTAATAGAGGTCAGAGTCGAGCCCTGCTCCGCCGCCATAAGTATCTCCCTCTCCGTAAACGCATTATGTATAAAGATACATACTTTCCCGTCACGGATAAGATAGGTGCATGGCTCATAACCGTTTGAACCTATCATATACATATCATCTCCGGCAATAAAATAAAGATCGTTGCCGTTCTTTACAAGGACTGTATCATCCTCATCATACAAGATCTTTATTTCTGAACCAAATGTATTCTCTATAGTAATTCTTATCTTATCATTCATAAATATCACCATAATATACACAATGCCGTGCCACTCAAACAGGTGACACGGCATATTTTTAAGTGAGGTATTGGTAAACAGATCATCTACCGTCATATTTTCACGGCTTATAGCTTCCTGCAGGACTGTAAGGAATTTTATATCCTTTTCCTTGTTCACAAGCTTATTCTGAGTACCTGCCTGCTTTGATACCTGAATTATCTTCTTTACAGGCAGATCATCCTGTTCAGTTACCATAGGCTCTTTATTTCTTTCGCCATGCTCAAGATAATACCGGAGTTTTTCGCGCTTTCTCGGCAAGCCCTCCTTATCACAGAATTCCATGCCGTCCCTGAGTATGTCATCTGCCGCCTCAAGCTCCGTAAGATTTAAAACACTTTGCATAAGATAGCTTTTAGCCTTTTCATAATCCTCAAGAATTATACTG
>CACXDV010000265.1 GCA_902766585.1 uncultured Ruminococcus sp. | reverse complement strand
TTTTATATTAATCCTATAGTGATATCTCCTGATTCATCACATTATGATGAGCTTAAGGAATGTGTACTAAAGCTTATAGCCGAATTTGACAACAAGGAAAAATTCTATGAAATAAAAATCAAGGCTGAGCTTTTCAATATGTTCCATATCCTTTTCAATCATTTCTTCATGCCTGATGTACATGAGCCAAGTATAAAGGATAATACCACAAGGAATATAAAGACCATTCTTGATTATATTGAAGCGAACTACATGAAAACGATTACTATTGATGAGCTGGCTGAAAGTGTAAATCTCAGCAAGCACTATTTCATGCGCTTTTTCAAAAAGTATATGGGAATGACCTGTATAGAGTATATAAATGATTATCGCCTTAATGTTGCGACTAATCTTCTGCTTACAACAGGGATGCAGATAACCGAGGTAGCGGCACAGATAGGAATAACAAATCTATCATATTTCAACAGAATATTCAAGAAAAAATATAATATGACTCCGAAGGAATATCGTTATAATGTAGATAACAGAAAATAAAAAATCAGGAGAAGGATAGATGAAGAAAGGTTTATTTATATTGACTGCTGCATTAACAGCGGGGATGCTTACATTCTGTATAGGCTCTCCGTTGACGGTAGATGCAAAGACAATAATAGATAACGGTGATTTCAGGTATAAGATATCAGACGAGGACGATACCGCTGAAATAATAAGCTTCCGCGGCCAGAGCCTTTTTCTGAGCCTGCCCTCTGTAGTGGATGAATACACTGTTACATCTGTCGGACCTGCGGCATTCAGAGGAAATAAAACAGTAAAGGGGCTTGAATTCCCAAGCAGTATAAAAAAAATAGATAGTTGTGCCTTTCAGGGATGCACCGCACTTGAGAAGATTCAGATACCCGGAAATATCAGTGAAATAGGAGATTCAGCATTTTCTGGCTGTACTTCACTCACAGAGGTAATTGTTGACGACGGGCTGCAGACAATAGGAAGGTATTCATTTTCGGATTGTACGTCTCTTGATAATATCCGTTTACCGAACAGTCTTGATGTAATAGGTGATTATGCGTTTATAAACTGTACTTCATTATCATCACCTGAGATACCTAAATCACTGAGATATTTTGGCGGTTATGCTCTTGAGAATACAGAGTGGATGAATCAGCAGAAAAGCGAATTTGTAGTTGTCGGCGACGGTATACTTATAAAGTATACGGGTGAGGATAAGGTTAAAAGCCTTGATAAGAGCATTAAGAAAATAGGAAGTCATGCATTTGCAGGAAATAATAATATTGAGGAGATTATAATTCCAAGCTCAGTCAGTATTATAGATGTATCAGCATTTGAGGATTGTGAGTCGCTTAAAAAGATGACTATACCGACCTCTGTTGAAAAAATCGGAGCAAAGGCATTTAAGGACTGTATTTCGCTGAAAACGCTTAACCTTCCAAACAGTATAAATACATTAGAGACTTCATTGTTTGAAAACTCCGGACTTGAAAACATCAAGCTTCCCGTGACGATAGCAAGTATAAATGAAAGATGTTTTTTGAATTGTGAAAAGCTGAAGGAAATTGATTTTGGCACAAGCCTGAAAACAATTAAAGGCTTTGCATTCAGCAAGTGCAGTCAGCTTAAAAGAGTAGTATTTCCTGCATCTGTAAAGGAGATAGAGAAGAATGCATTTGAAAGCTGTGACGGTCTTGTAAGAGCAGAGTTTAACGGAGCGATAAAGCTTTTTTCGTCATCATTTAATGAGTGTCCGAATCTGAAAGCAGCGGTATTCTATGCGAATCCATCCGAGCTTGAGGATAATTCTTTCAATATGACACCGAAGCTTGTTATATACTGTGACAATAATCTGTATTTGCAGCAGTATGGGGAAAGCAACGGAAAGCCGGTCGATTCTGTGAGAAACCTTCCAGCCTATGATCCGAATGAGTCCTTGGACGGGACAGAGGATAACGGAGGCTCAGGTTTTTCTTTAGGATACGCCTTTATAACTATCCTGATCATTCTTATTGATCTGGGCTTGGTTATTCTTACAAGCATATATCTTTTGTTTATAGAGCCGAAGCAGCGCATGAAAAAACGCGATAAAGCATTAGCTCAGGCAGCAAAAATAAGGCGTGAAAAAGCGGTTCAGGCTGCTATGAATAACAGCGAAGGCAAACCAGTTGTACAGCCAAAAAACGTAACACAGCAGAAGACAGCAGACAGACCTCCGGTTAGCAGGGGAAATGCCGAAAAAACAAAGGAATACCGCAGACCAAAACGAAATAATCCCGATGATACAAAAAAATGAATTTGATCCGCAGCTTTTATTATAAAAGAAGCTGCGGATTTTTTGTATATTTTTTGATATAATCTGAAACACTAAAAATAAACAAAATAAGAGGTGATCGTTATTTCAGAGGAACTAATAAGACTCAATGGCATATGCCGTGATTATTATACAAGAGGAACTGTAGTTCATGCATTGAAAGGTATTGACCTGAGTATAGAAAAAGGTGATTTTATTTCGATAATAGGTCGATCAGGTTCCGGAAAATCAACACTTATGAATATTCTCGGCTGCCTTGATAGACAAACGAAAGGAGAATATTATTTGGAAGGAATGGATATATCAACTCTGAGTGACAGAAAGCTATCCTTTTTGAGAAGCAGAATAATCAGCTTTGTTTTTCAGAGCTTTAATCTGATATCATCGCTGAATTCCGAGGAAAATGTTTCCTTGCCGCTGATGTATAAGGGCATACCGAAAAAGGAAAGACAAACTGCGGCTTGCAGGGCTTTGGAAATGGTAGGTATGTCGGAAAGAAGACTTTATTATCCGAGAGAGCTTTCAGGCGGACAGCAGCAGAGGGTAGCGGTGGCGAGAGCTATTGCCTCTGAGCCGGAGATACTTCTGGCAGATGAGCCTACAGGAAGTCTTGATAGTGAATCAGGTGAAAAGGTTCTTTCTGTCATGGAGGAAATGAACAGAAGCGGAGTAACTGTAATAATGATAACCCATGACAACCGATTGTCTGAACGTGCAAAAAGGTGTATAAGGATAGTAAACGGACAAATAATGCCATAAAATAATAATCACGGTTATATTGCACAAAAATCAACGCTATTATTACAGCAAGGTTTACAAAAATTCGATTTTATTTTTTTAAAAAAAGATTGACAATGAAAAATTATATGATATAATAAAGGCAATAGGTAAGAAATACCTGTGTAAACCACTAAACCGATATTTAAAAGCTTAGGAGGTAATTATTTATGTCATCAGTTGAAATGCATAACATTGACGTTAAGGAATTTCTTGCAGAGATCGATAAATGTGAGGGAGATGTTTTCCTCGTAACAGACGAAGGAGACAGACTTAACCTTAAGAGCAAACTCTGCCAGCTCATTGGTCTTACAAGCCTTATCCAGGGCGGTAAGATTGCAAATGCTCACCTTGAGTGCAAAAAGCCTGAGGATGAGTCAAAGCTTTTCCGTTTCAATATGTTCGGCAACAAGGCTGAGTAATTGGATCGTCATAAAACTATGAGGACTGCGGTATCTTCGGATACTGCGGTCTTTTTTTGTTTCATTTTGCTTGAATAAAAATATACAGTTTGATATAATAATAATACATTCCAATTAAGGAGGAATAATAATGCTGAATGCAGAACAGGCTCTGAAAATCTTAAAGGACGGAAATGAAAAATATATAGTGTCAAAGACAAGCGGAGGAGATATTTCATCAGAGAAGAGGATAATGACAGCAGAGCATGGACAGAATCCGTATGCTATAATTATTTCATGCTCTGATTCAAGAGTTATTCCTGAAAGTATTTTTAATGCGGGAATAGGTGAGTTGTTTGTTATCAGGGTAGCGGGAAATGTTATGGACGATCATCAGCTTGGCTCTGTAGAATATGCAGCTCATCATCTCGGAGTAAAGCTTATCGTTGTTCTCGGACACGATCACTGCGGAGCAGTTGATGCCGCAATAAACCACGATCCGGAGGGATATATCAAGTTTATTACCGATGAAATAAAATCTGCTATTGGTGAAGAAAAGGATGAATACAAAGCCTGCTGTTTGAATGTAAGACATAGTATGGAGATCATTGAAAACAGTTTTGAGATCCATCAGGAGGAGGAGCATGGACTCAGGGTGATCGGCGCGTTATATCATATTGACAGCGGAAGGGTTGATTTTGGAATTTGACAAAAAATAGTATTGATGATATAATTTGTGGGATGTTTTATAATATAAGGAGACATAGAAATGAATAAAATAAAGATCAATTCATATTCCTGTGAAAATGATACTGTCAAGACTGTAATAGCAGTGTCGGGTGATGCTGAATTTATGAGTATGTTCCGTGAAGCGGAATCCGAATTGAAGCTGAGATACAGTATAAAGCTTAAGGATATACCATATTCATTAGGTGTCATTCCTGCATTATCAGTTCTTCTTCCTGTTGCATGGATTTTTGATGCTGAAATAGAATGTGATGAATTGGATAAGGCGTTTTATAACGGAATAGACGGCATTAAAACAGGATATATAGATATGTATCCTACAATGCAGTTTAAGGGCAAGGTCAGTCCCGGAAAAATCGTAGAAAACAAAACAGAGGGAGAAAAATGCCTTGTGCTGTTTTCAGGCGGAGTAGACGCATTCAATACGCTTGCATCACATTATTCCGAAAAGCCTGAATTTTTAACGATATGGGGCGTGGATATCGCGCCGGAAAATGAAACAGGCTGGTCAGTAGTAAAAAAACAGGTCGAAGATATTTCCGGAATTTTTTCTCTGGAGTATAATTTTGTACATACTAACTGCAGAAGGATACTTGATGAAAAAAAGCTGAATTCATATATTGTAGCCTTTGATTCTCTTTATAACTGGTGGCATGATTTTCAGCATGGTATCTGTATTATTTCTCATTCTGTACCGCTTGCATATTCAAAGGGTATGAATACCGTTTATATTGCATCATCATATACCGCAGATGATAAGGGAACGTATACTTGTGCATCAGATCCCACTATTGATAACAAATTCAGATTTTCCTCGTCAATAGTAGTGCATGACGGATTTGAATTCAACAGACAGCAGAAGATCGAAAACATATGTAAATTCAGAGAAAAAACCGGTAAGGATATCCCGCTCAGAGTATGCTATGAATCCAAGACAGGAGATAACTGCTGCCGCTGTGTAAAATGCTACAGGACTATACTTGAGATTCTTGCCGAGGGAGCCGATCCGGCAGCTTTAGGCTTTGATCTTTTCAATGACAAGAGAAGAAAAAAGATGATGAAGGATCTCAAGATTTTCAGGATACCGACCTATAGAAGACTGTATCAGATAACCCAGAAAAGATTGAGAGAGGTTTATACGCATGAGAACTGTCCGAAGGATCTGCTGTGGTTTTATGATATGGATATCGTAGTCAATAAAAAGACAAAGGCAAAGAAATTCTTCCGATATAAGAGAAAATTTATGAGAGGCTGTACTAAGCTTTTCGGAATAAGATGGTAAAAAATGCACCCCTGTTTCAGACTATGCAGTGTCTGATATCAGGGGTGCAATTTTTGGTTTACAAAAGAGAATAATTACTCTGTTCTGAGTGCTACGACAGGATCCTTTCTTGAAGCAGCAGAAGCGGGGATAAGACCGCCGAACATAGTAATAAGTATGCTGATACCGATAAGGATCAGTGCGGGTATGATTGGAACATAAACAGTTATAGAACTGTTCTCAACCGTCATCATCGAATTGATTATCACATTAGCCGGGATACAAAGCAATGCAGCTATAATAATTCCGAGAAGACCTGATAATGCACCAATGATAAAGGTTTCGGCATTGAATACCTGAGATATATTTCCTCTTGATGCGCCGAGCGCACGGAGAATACCGATTTCCTTTGTTCTTTCAAGAACAGAGATATGGGTGATAATGCCGATCATGATACAGGATACAACAAGCGAAACAGCAACAAAAGCGATAAGAATACCTGAAATTGTATTTATAATAGTAGATATCTG
>CACXDV010000264.1 GCA_902766585.1 uncultured Ruminococcus sp. | reverse complement strand
GAAAAACCACCCAATTGTACATTGTACATTGTACATTGAACATTTAAACGGGGTGTATTTTGTTTTTAATGTCGGCGTTCTGGTTGATACCGAGCTTTTTGTCTCTGCGCTTTTTGAAGAAGCCGGGAGCTACCTTCGGGAACTGTGCATAAGTGAGAACATCCTCCTCCTGCTCGATCCATTCGGGTATCTCAGCGCGGAGCTTCTCAAGCTCAGGCTCAAGAAGGTCTGCGGGACGACATTCAACAGGCTTCATATCGCCGATTATCTTCTTGCGGAATTCCTTGTCGATCGGTACAGGAGTTGTTCCGTATTTGCCGGCAACAAGATCCTTGAACTGATCGTTGCACATCTTATATCTCTCACCGAGAATGACATTGAATACTGCCTGAGTACCTACGATCTGTGAGGTAGGCGTTACAAGAGGCGGATAGCCTGCATCCTTGCGGACACGCGGAACCTCTTCAAGCACCTGTGTAAGCTGATCCTCCTTGCCTGCCTGTTTAAGCTGGCTGAGAAGGTTGGAAAGCATTCCGCCGGGAACCTGATAAATGAGTGCCTTTGAATCGGCGGCAAGCATTTTCGGATCAAGCAGACCGCTTTTTATATATTTTTCTCTGAGTCCCATGAAATACTCTCTTATCTCTGAAAGCTGCACCAGATCAAGACCTGTATCATATTCTGTTCCCTTGAGTGCGGCTACCATTGACTCTGTCGGAGCATGGGAGGTACCGTTTGCAAGCGGTGACATTGCTGTATCTATTCTGTCTGCTCCTGCCTCTATTGCCTTTAAAAGACACATTGAAGCAAGTCCTGATGTGTAATGCGTATGAATCTGAACAGGAATATCAACTGCTTTCTTGACTGCACCGACAAGCTCTTCTGTATAATACGGAGTAAGAAGCGCTGCCATATCTTTTATACATATGGAATCAGCTCCTGCCTCCTGTATCCTCTTTGCATAATCTACATAGTATTCCGTTGTGAATACCGGACCGGTAGTATAACTGATAGCAACCTGAGCCTCGACATTCGGATTTTCCTTTTTAGCTGCCTTTGCTGCCTTGATAGCGGTCTGGAGGTTCTTGATATCGTTAAGGGCGTCAAAAATACGGATGATATCAATACCGTTTGCAACAGAACGCTGTACAAAATATTCAAGAACATCATCTGCATAATGACGATAGCCCAGCATATTCTGTCCTCTGAAAAGCATCTGGAGCTTTGTATTCGGGCAGTTCTTTCTCAGAGTGCGGAGTCTTTCCCACGGATCCTCATCAAGAAAACGGATACATGAATCGAATGTTGCGCCGCCCCAGCATTCAAGTGAATAAAATCCTACCTTATCAAGCTTATCAAGAATGGGGAGCATATCACTCAGCGGCATTCTTGTTGCTATAAGAGACTGATGAGCGTCACGCAGGACAGTCTCAGTGATCTGAATCTTTTTAGCCATTTAGGTCTTCTCCTTTCAGACAGTGTCCGTTATCAGCCCAGAGTAACAAGTACTGTGCCTGTATTTACAGATTCACCCTTGCTTACTGCTACAGAAACAACGGTTGCATCCTTTGCTGCCTTGATTTCATTTTCCATCTTCATAGCCTCAAGCACAACAAGGACATCTCCCTTCTTAACTGCCTGACCTGCCTTTACCGGAACATTGAGTATAGTTCCGGGCATCGGTGAGGTAACAGGCTCTCCGCCTGCTGCAGCAGGAGCTGCTGCCTTCGGTGCGGGTGCTGCTGCCTTCGGAGCCGGAGCAGTAGCCGCAGCGGGAGCTGTGCTGCCGTCTGCCTCCTCGACCTGTACATCATATACTACACCGTTTACGGTAATTTTAAGGTTTTTCATACTATTCTTTCCTTTCAATAATTATATATAAAGATTATTATGCTTTTTGGGAAGAGTTGAAACACGCTTGTCTGAAAGCATATCAAGAGCAGCCGCTATCTTCATTCTTGTTTCTGAGGGAAGGATTATATCCTGTACATAGCCCTTTTCGGCAGCCTTCATAGCTGTAAGCCTGTCGGCTTTGAAATCAGCGATAACCTTTTCCTTTGCAGCCTTTGTATCGGCAGCACCCTTAAGCGCACCGCCGAAATCATCTCCAAGCTCGATAACAGCAGCAGCCTCAGGAGAAAGTGCTGAAATTGATGCATCAGCCCATGCAAATGTCATATCTGCAGCAGCGCCTGTACCTGCCATAGCAATATAAACTGCTCCGTAAGCATCTCCCGTAACAACGGAAATTTTCGGCGTTGTTGCCTCGGCATAAGCGCCGCTGAGCTTTGCAGCAGCTTTAATGCATTTGAATTTTTCCGCATCAACAAGAGTGATAACGGGAATGTTGAAGGCGTCACAGAAGCGTACAAATCTTGCTGCCTTATCACAGCCTGCCGCGCAAAGAGCCTTTTTCTCTGTCTTAACTATACCGACAGAAGTACCCTCAACTGAAGCAAGAACAGTGCGTACACATTTTCCGAAGTCTGCCTGAAGCTCAATAACACTTCCGCCGTCAGCGATGGTATCTATAACATTTTCAGAAGCTTCATCGGCATCATCAAATTCAACTGTACCGGCATAATCGAGATTATTTGAGGGAAGAAGCTCCATAAGCTCTCTTGCCTTTGCTATTGCCTCATCCTCATCCTTTGCAGTGATATGAGCAACGCCGCTTTCTGCATTTTCCTTTGCGGATGCGCCGGAGCCGTCTGTTGCAAGAGAAAGCTCTGCCTTTTCGGACATAATTACGATATCTCCGTTTACCGCGATAAGAGCCTGTGTACCGTAGCATTTGCCAAGCACAACGGATATCTGCGGAACAACACCGGAAAGATTTCCGGAGCTGCGGAGAACATCACCGTATGCGCCTAAAAGGTCTGCTTCCTCGTCAAGTCTGCCGCCTATTGAATCATAAAGAGCAATAACGGGAGAACCTGTTTTTACAGCAAGCTCATATACCTTTTTTATTTTTGCAGCCTGAGCCTTTGACATTGCCCCTCCGGAAATATCGGAATTCTGAGCAAAGGCATAAACCCCTGTACCGAGGACAGTACCTCTGCCCGCAGCCACCTCAGCATAGCCGCCTGCGGAGCCTGCAAAAGCATCTATCTCCGTAAAAATTCCATCATCAAACAGCTTAGAAAGTCTTGAGTAAGCGGATTCTGCCTTCATTTCCTCACGGGCTGACAAAAGCGACTCCGTTTTATTCTGAGCACTCATTCCTTTTCCTCCTTAAGAATTAAATATCAGTCATAATGACCGTAAAAGCCAATTCATGCATTTACTATTATAGTACAAATTTCCTCAAATATCAAGCGGATATGAACTATATAATTAAATTTATCATGCAGTTAAAAAAATTGCCCTCCCCTGAACGAAAAAGTCAAGGGAGAGCATGATTATTTTATTTGACTACAGTAATTTTACAGGTTGCCGACCTGCCGTTATAAAGGCGTACAGATATGATCGCCGAACCGGGCTTAAATGCCTTGAAATTGCATACCCAACTTGTTGAAAGAAGCTTTACAACAGAAGAATTATTTGTCTTGTAAATTCTTTCCGCCGAGCCGGTATTTGCAGGCAGAACAGCGCTAAGTGAAGCTGTCTGTCCGACCTTCAAGGTCATTTCCTTTTTGTTCAGAGAAACGCTTTTCGGAGCCGCCTTAACATAAACTGTACATTCAGCAGTCTTTCCGTTATAAAGCTTTACCAACACTTTTGCCGAACCCGGTCTTACACCGGTAAAGGCTGCTGTCCATGATGTCTTTGTCATCTTAACTGCATAATTGTTGGTCGAAGAATAAACTCTTGATGCGGAAGCAGTGTCCTTCGGAAGCACCGCGCCGAAGGAATAGCTTTCACCGACACCAATAGTAAGTGATTTCTTCGGGAGCGAAACTGATGAAGGCGCCGCCATTACATTTACACGGCAGGAAGCAGTTTTTCCGTTATAAAGAGTTACCTTTACAACGGCTGTTCCGACCTTCTGTCCGATAAATTCGCCTGTCCAGTAGGTCTTTGTCATTTTGACAACACTGCTGTCCGAAGAGGAATACCATCTCGCAGCAGCCGCACAGCCTGACGGCAAAACAGAAGATATGGAGAATTTCTCACCTACGCCGATAGATACGGCGCTCTTTGTCAAAGAAACGCTGCCCGGCGCATTAAGTACATTGACCTTGCAGGACTCTGATGCTCCGCTTTTGCTCTTTGCAGTAACAACGGCAGTACCGACGGACTTTGCTATTATCCTGCCGTTATTGACATCAGCGATATTTTTATCAGAGCTTTGCCATGTAATAGTCTTATCGGGATAAGCCTCAGGCGAAAGAGCTGCTTTAAGGGTATAGCTTTCACTTTTTCCAAGTGAAATGCTTGTCTTATCAAGACTGAGCTTTACATCGGAATTATTGACAACAACTACATTTTTGCAGTCATTTGTAACAGAAACACCTGAATTTCCGCTCATCTTTGTTTTTGTGATATTATTTGCGAGGAGCTTTGAATTGCTGCATGAATTAACAACGATACCGTAATTCTTACAGTTGTTTATGGTATTTTCGTTTACAGTCATACCATCAGTCTTTGAAAGGAGTATTCCGTATTCATTTGTTGTGTCTATCTTATTGTTCCGGATAACCGAATTTTTACCCTGACGGTTATCAAGCGCAACACTTGCTACGGGACCGGGAACAAAGCTGATACCGCTGCCTTTGATTATCTTAAAACTGCAATTCTGTACAGTAGTTTCCTTTGATGCGGAATTATGTATACCGTCACCGCTGATATAGGAAAAAACAGTATTTTCAATAAGGGTACCGTTAGTTATATTGAGGTGTATGCCGTCTGCAGCACAGCCGGCAATATTGTTTCCTGTATATATTGTTCCTTCAAACGCGCCGCTGCTGCCGATTTTCATATTATTGCACTTTGAAACGGCAATACCGCAGCCTGAACGTGCCTCCTTTGTAACAGGATCAATATCAAGCTTGCTGTTCACGGTAACATTCTTTATCATATTTCCGCTGATAGTTCCTGTCTTTTCGCAGGTACTGATATTCATACCGTCGCCGCATATGCCGTCAAGAGTATTGCCTGCCAGCAGGATATTATCGCATGAAAAAATTCTGATGCCATGACCGCCGCACTTATTGACCTTTGTGCCGACAACCGTAAAATCAGTAGATTTATACGCATAAACAGCATCTTCGGCACTGTTGTTTATTGTGCAGTTCTTTACCGTTACTCTGTCCGACATATAGGAAAAAATATTTCCGTAATCGAACGTGCCTCCTCCGTTTACAGTAACCGAATCAAAGGTAATATCACTGCACCTGCTCATTTTTGCAAAATAGCCGCTGCTTATATTCCATGTTCCGCCTGTAATACGGATATTCTGATTATTGTAATAGGGAGAAACCGCATATTCCTCACAATTGCTTGTGATTACGGCATCGGAAGCATCGAGCGTCTGTCCTCCGTAAAGCACTATCGGCTGTTCAAAGGTATATTCACCCCTGAGCTTTATTGTTCCGCCCTTGCCCACGCGATTAT
>CACXDV010000263.1 GCA_902766585.1 uncultured Ruminococcus sp. | reverse complement strand
TTGTTCAAGGCTCCGTTTTCCATAGAATAGACAATATCTGCATACGGCATAACATCTTTATCATGTGTGACAATAAGAACGGCTGCTCCGTTTTCTGCACGTTTTTTCAGCAGCTCCATGACAAGCAAAGTAGTATCTGCATCAAGGTCACCTGTCGGTTCGTCCGCGATAATTATTTCCGGTTCGTTTATCAATGCCCTTGCAACAGACATTCTTCTCAGCTCTCCGCCTGAAAGCTCATTGGAATAGACATCCCAAAGCTCATCAATGCCAAGCTTTTCAAGGAGCGCTTTTGCTTTTTCCTCCTTACCTCCCGGTCTGCCGTACATTGATACGGGCAGAAGTACATTTTCCGCGACAGTAAGACACTGCAGCCCCGTCTGTCCCTGCGGGATAATACCGAAACTGCGGTTCCTCAGAATTGAGCGTTCCCTGTCACTCAGCTCATATATATCCTTTTCGTCTAATAATATATGTCCCTCAGAGGGGTTAAGCAGACCGCACAGCATATTTATCATTGTTGTCTTTCCGCTGCCGGATCTTCCGGTGATAACAGTTACCTTACCCTCTTCAAGCTCAAAATCAAGCGAGCGTACCGCATAAAAGAAATTGGTATTCCTTCCGCCGCGAAAATACATTCTTCCCGCTTTTTCCGCTTTAAGCTTCATTATGCATCCTCCCTCAGCAAAAGTCCCGTTTCATTTCCGGCTATCCTCAGTGCAGACAGCACAGCAGTCAGCACTCCGATGATAAAGGGCATCATTACCGCGCCCGCTGAAAGAAATACAAGCATCAGCATATCCGGCTGCAAAAAAGGCAGTGAAAAATGTATCCTGATACTCTCAGACAAGGGTGCTGTGAGCAGAACAGCTATAACTATACCCATAAGCGAGCCTGCTATACTGATAATACCCGCCTCGGCAGATACAGCCGAAACTATCATTTTCCCCGATGCTCCCGCAACTCTCAGAACGGCAAATTCCTTTTTTCTCTCATTCATCATAAGGGCGAATACGGCAATAATAATTACTACTGCAATAAGCCATATTCCAACGGTAATTATGCTGATAAATACCGATACATTTCCAAAGCCCTCCGCAACTGCTCCTATCATGCTTGCAGACGGCACAGCCTTGACTCTTGAAACATGGATATTTATATCATCTGCAACAGCAGAGGCTTCATATCCGTCCTTTACATTGATAAGTACGCATGAAACTGCATTTTCGGGGTTAATGCCCTTAAGAGCTTCCCTTTCAACACCGCCCGCTGCGGACTCAGCCATTTTCTTTATGGTGCTTCTGTTTGTGAAAACAGCATTGTCAAGTCCCGTTCCCGTTTTCTCAAGCTGTCCTGCAACACGGTAGCTGTCGCCGTAAAAGCGGAGGCTGCCGTCTGCGGGATAGGCAATATCCGAGCCTATGATAATATCCCCGTCACCGATATCGGAATCAATGCTGCCCTTTATCCATGGCAGTACGGTAAAGTCTGTTTCAGGTTCAAAGCCGATTATCTGTACCCTTGCGCTGCAGCAGCTTGCCTTTGCCGAGGTAAGATAAAACTGAGAGGCGCTTTTTTCTATGCCTTCGATACCGTCAAGCTTTTTCAGGCTGTCATCAGGGATATAGTAATTTCCCGTTATGCCGTGAAGAAGAACATTATCAACTGTTCCGTGTCCCTGTGCTGATGACGGTACTACGACAATATCCGCGCCAAGCCTTGCGCGGTATCCCTCAAGTCCGTTTTGCAGGCTTATGATAAGATATCCGCCCATAAATGCCGTAAACGATAAAAAGAGTACTATAATGCACATCAAAGCTGCCCGTACAGGTCTGCGCCTGATATTTCTGAGGGTTAAACCAAATGAAAATCTCATACGCCCTCACCCGATACTTTTCTTTTATGCTTTTTGCCCGACTGTGACTGCAGCCAGATGAAAGCGTCAATTGCAGCGATCAGACAGAATATTATCATAAAAATCATTGTCCACATAGATGTGCCGTTTCTGCACATCATATCGCTGCTTTTGCAGAGAGGTATGATATTTCCCGGTATCATCAAGGATAATACGGCTATTCCGGCATACGAAATATCCATTCCTGATTTAATTTTTTCATCCGGAATAAGCAAATGCACGACCGATAATACTGCAAACAAAACAGAAAGGGCAGAAAGCACCTCTCCAGCCCAATGACAGTTCATAACCATATCTCCCGACGGCCGGCAAACGGGAAAAAGGTACCTTATTCCTATAAAATACAATATACTGCAAATAAACAGCAGTATATCGGTAACTGCTATCATTATTTTACTTTTATTAATTATCATTTCATTTTTCCTTTCATTCAGAACGATGTCCAGCGTAGGAAATAAATACAGAAAGCACAGCAGCAGAAAAGCAGAACGACCGAAAGCACAAAGCAGATATCCGCCGACAGAAGCCCGCGCTCCTTGAGTCCCATTCCGATAAGCATGGGACGGATATTTGTTATGACATGAAGCGCCAGACAAGCCGCAAGAAGAAGCTGTGATATCAGTCTGCCGCTGTGAAAGTATACGAGCCTGTAAGCCTCATCTCCCGTACCCTTGAATATCAGAAGATGCATAACAAGAGGTATCAGCAGAGCAAAGCCGCTTATCCTTCTTGTCCAGAAAAGCTTATTTTCTTTGAAATAGCTTTTGCCGCTTTTTCGTATTGATATTATGGTCTTTACTGTAAGTATCAATGTGATGATAACGTGAACTGCCACTAATGCAATGCACAGTCTTGCAGTGAGCTTCGGAGAGCCTGCATCAGCGCCGAAAAGCCTTATGCTCCCTGATATCGAATGAAATAGAAAG
>CACXDV010000262.1 GCA_902766585.1 uncultured Ruminococcus sp. | reverse complement strand
TAAAAGAAAAGAAAGAATAGTATAATAATTTTGAGGTGTAGGTATGGATTTTTTAACATTGTTTTGTTTTCATTAGTTATTAGCCTGTTTGCTTTTTCCGGATGCACAAATAATCAGAATTCAGAGAAAATAACTGAAAGCAGTTCAATTGCATCCGATGAAAAAACAGGTTACACAATTATTGATCAGGAAACAGCAAAAGAAATGATGACAAGAGATGACGGGCATATCATACTGGATGTACGCCGTAATGATGAATATGATGCAGGTCATATACCGGACGCGATACTAATTCCGAACGAAAGCATAGGTTCTGAAAAGCCTGAACAATTGCCGGATACAGAGCAGATAATACTGATTTATTGCCGAAGCGGAAACCGCAGTAAACAGGCTGCCACAAAGCTCAGTGATTTAGGATATAAAAATCTTTACGAATTTGGTGGAATAAATACCTGGACAGGTGAAATAGTAACCGAAGAATAATAAGGAGAACAGATATGAATAAGCTTAAGGAAAACATTAAACGAGAGTTTACCGGCTGGAAAAAATGGGAGATATTCTGGATGATATTTGCCAATGCAATGATTCTCGGAATCTCAATATACAATGGTGATACTGTACTCAGCATTACAGCTTCGGTCACAGGTGTAATATGTGTCATTCTTTGCGGAATGGGAAAGGTTTCAAATTATTTTTTCGGAACCATAAATGTAATTCTTTATGCTGTTGCAGCATGGAAAGCAAAGTATTATGGTGATGTAATGCTCAATCTGCTTTATTATTTTCCGACCAATATTATTGGCTGGATATTCTGGGAAAAGAATATCAATAAAGAAACCAATGAAGTCAATAAAAAACGTATGACATGGAAGCAGGATATAATTCTTGCCGTAATAAGTATCATAGGCGTATTCGGTTACGGATATATATTAAAGCTTCTTGGAGGAAATCTTCCTATAGTAGACAGTATGAGTACGGTATTTTCAGTAATTGCTCAGGTACTTATGATAAAGAGATTTGCAGAGCAATGGGTGATCTGGATAATTGTTGATGTTGTATCTGTTATAATGTGGATAGCAGCATTGTTTACAGAAGGCGCAAGCGTAGCGGTGCTGCTGATGTGGAGCGTTTATCTGGCAAATGCCGTGATAATGTTTATTAAATGGATGAAGGATTCAAAGCCGGATAAAAAAGATACTGAAATAAAAACAGCAGTGAAGGATGAGTGAAAGAAATGACGTATGGAAAAAAGTATAAAGTTGGAATGTATGGGGGAGCCTTTAACCCTCTGCATCTCGGGCATCTTGAATGTATAATAAAAGCGGCAGGTATGTGTGATGAGCTGTATATAGTCATTTCTTTCAGGGAAAATGAAACGGATGTACCATTGAAAATAAAAATAAGATGGATATATCAGCTCACAAAGCATTTAGGGAACATAAAAATAATCCCCCTTAAGGATGAACTTACCAATAAGGAGGATTATACCGAAAAGCTTTGGACTGCAGATTCTCAGAAGGTAAAGGAAATGATAGGAAAGATAATTGATGTTGTATTCTGCGGCAGTGATTATGATGAAAACAGCTTCTGGAACAAATGCTATGAGGATTCGGAATTAATAGTATTTCCGAGAAATAAATACAGTTCTACGGAAATACGAAAGGATATTTTTGGTCATTGGGACTGGATGCCTCAGGCAGTAAGATCCTATTTTACAAAAAAGGTTCTTATAATCGGCGGTGAAAGCGCGGGAAAATCGACACTTACGATCAATCTTGCAAATTATTATAATACCGTATATCTTGAAGAGGTGGGAAGAGAGCTTTCCGAGCTTTCGGGAACGGATATTTATATGCTTTCTGATGATTTTACAAGGATCCTGCTTGAACACAAAGCAAAGGAATTTCGTCTCATACAGCAAAGCAATAAGGTATTCTTTGAAGATACTGATTGTCTGATAACACGATTTTTTATGGGATTTCTTGAAGATGAAAATATAGAAGCAAATACAGAGCTTGCTGAGGCAATAGCAGCTTTGAATAACTATGATCTGATTCTTTTTCTTGAGCCTGATGTCGAATGGGTACAAGATGGCGACAGAAGTGAAGTAATGGCAGCGGACAGATATAAATACAGCAATATGATCAAAGAAATATATAATAAACACGGATTCGATTTTAAGGTCATCAGCGGAGATTATAACAGCAGATTTGATCAGGCAATAATGTATATAAATGAAATGCTGGATAAAAAGCAGTAACCGTGAAGCTTTTTCCGTCTCGTTTATTCTTCGGTATTATCTGTAAGATCACCGGTAATATTCCTTATTTTATCAAAAGCTATATTTACAGGAGAAATTCTGCGGTCAAAAATATCATAAGAGCCATATAGTATTAATTGTTTTTCGGTCAGATCAACTGCTTTGACCAAGGCTGTTATTTTTTTGTAAGAGCCGCCTGATTTCAGTTTGTCGGGAATAAAAAATGTAAGCTCAATTTCGGGAATACAATTATCATTCAAAGCTTTTATTATCAGGTGAAGCTTTCTGTTAAGAATATCCTTTTCATGATCTGAAAGTTCTTTTTCACTGTCTGTTAGTCTTGCTTCCTCATTAACCATTTCATCATATCCGGATAGTGCAGCAAAGGGAGCAAATTGTGCTGCCCTGTCATATAAAGACATATGCTTTCTTTTTGGATTGCTGTAATGAGGCAGATCTATTATATCGCCATATATTTTTCTTGCATCATCACTCATGCCTTATGACCTCCGATCTGCCCGTTTCTTTCTATAGTGGTGCCGCCTTCAACATAATTCATTCCTTTCAGGACGGCATTTTTTCCGAATTTATCCTGAAGAGAAAGCATTGCCTTTTGAATATTTTTTTCTTTTTCTTCAATTTCCCTTTCATATTGTCTTTCTTTTTCAAGTGCTTCATAATCCGTGAAAAAATCAAGCTGTTCAGGTTCGTTATCGGGTTTCATCGACTCATGGATCAGATTGCAGGCAGCGATATTAATTCTTCGTATCAGCAGATCAGGATCAGTAATTTGCTCATATAATCCTGATATTAACTCTGTAATTTTGCGGGCAGAGGAAGTGTATTTTTCTAAATTTCCTGTGCCGTGAGTATGCTCGGGATGAGGTCTGCCATATGCATCCGGTACCACCTTGCCAGTATATATCTTTCCGGTTTTTGCAGCAGTGAAAACCGTTTCATTCATTGTTTTTCCCGGAGCTTTAATTTTCAAGCTTTCTCTGTCATAGCTTATAGTTAAAACAAGTTGTTTTGTTACAAGCTCTTTCCTTACAAGATCCTGTACCAGCAGTTCCGTCATTTCCCTGACAATAAGCTTTCCTTTTTCAAATGAGTAAGGTTCTTTCAGAACCTGACCTGAGGATAATGAATTTGTGCTTGGACGGTAGCTTTTTATAAATTCTATAGTAGTAGGCTCCCAGCCCCATGCATGATCAATAAGAAGTTCTGCATTGATTCCCAAAATCTTATAAAGAAGAGCCTCGGTTTCAGGATTTAATGAAGCTCGTGCAATATCTCCCATAGTATACAAGCCAAGTGATTCAAGCTTTGAAGCATAGCCTCTGCCTACTCTCCAGAAATCCGTAAGTGGTCTGTGGCACCATAGCTGTTCTCTATATGTCCTTTCGTCAATTTCGGCGATACGGACACCATCTTTATCGGCATTAACGTGCTTTGCCACAATATCCATAGCGACCTTTGCAAGATAAAGATTGGTTCCTATTCCGGCTGTTGCAGTAATTCCTGTTTTGTATAATACATCCCTTATCATTGTCATTGCAAGATTATAGGCTGTAGTTTTATATGAATTGAGATACTTTGTGACATCAATAAATACTTCATCAATAGAATATACATGAATATCCTCTGGCGAAACATATTTCAGATAAGTAGAATATATTTTTGTACTGTACTCCTCATACAATTTCATTTGAGGAGGAGCTGTTATATATGTTAATTCTATTGTCTGATCTTCATTCAGGGTTGCCGCATCAAAGGATGATAACGTGAAGCGATACTCACCATTTTTATTTTTTTGTATCAGACCGTTTTCAACTGCATTACGAATTCTCAGTCTGTTGATCTCCTTAACACGCTGTATTACCTCAAAAAGCCTTGCTCTTCCGGGTATACCGTATGCCTTGAGAGTAGGGGAGACAGCAAGACAAATTGTTTTTTCGGTTCGTGAAGGATCGGCTACTACCAGATTTGTGGAAAGAGGATCCAGATTTCTTTCTATACATTCCACACTGGCATAAAAGCTTTTTAAATCTATCGCTATATAGGTTCGTTCCATATAATACTCCTGTTGTTTGTTTATCGGAATATTCAGTCCTGTTGAATGGATTACCCAATGCCTATGATATTATCTTGTGTATAATATCAGATGTAACGGACAGTAAAAAATTCCGTAGGCACCGCATCAGTCAGCCATACGCCGTTAGAAGAACGATAAAGCTTATGTCCGGCAGCAGCGAGTTCTTTTGCTTTTATGATCAGCACAACAGGCTTTCCGTGTCTTTTACCAACTTCAACAGCAGTTTCAAGATCATTTGATATATGAACATATTGACGCTTCATCGGCTTAAGACCTTCTTTGAAAATTGTTTCCAAAAATCGTGTAGCTGTGCCGTGATAAAGAAATTCAGGAGGTTCAGGCTCATCCATGATTATAACAACTCCGGGAATAGAATGTCCCTGATTTGCGCGTATTCTCTTATGCTCGTCATCAAAAGAATAACGTCCCTTATTGTCCTCTGCTACAATTTCTTCCAGAATTTCCATATTCATATCAGGATAATCCTTTTTCAGAGCAGTAATAATTTCGGGAATATTTGCCCATCCGCCGTTTAAGTCAATATATAAAGGAGCTGTGCAATGACGAAGCATAAAGGAAAGCTTTTTACTGATTTTTGTTTTGTCCATAAAAAACATCTCCTTAAAATAGTATTATTCTTTTCTGTTAGTTTGTCTTTTCTGAATTATATCATTCTTAATTCAAAAAGTAAAGGGCAAGTCGGTGCATCCGGCTTACCCTGTTTTTTATTTGATCCTGTTAAATACCGCTATTCGATAGTATATAAATTATCAATTGCACACCTTACCTCAGTTTTTTCTGTGCCGATCTGCAGATAATCATATACTTCACCGATCAAACGGATGATTTCTGTATTATTCTCACTGTATGTATGATTTTTTGCAGAAAGCTTATCTGATAAATCACGAAGCTTTTCTGCTAATGCTATCAATCCTGATGTTTCACATTCATCCGCATAGTTGTTTATTTGAACATACAAATCAAATGAGTTTATACCGCACTGGATAATATCACACAGCATCCCGGATATTTCTTTAAACAGCTTTAAGAAATTAATATTTATTTCGGTATTCTGTTTTTCTCTTTTTTCAGCCGAAGGTTCCGGCACATTTATTTTATCATAAACAGCGATCGGATAAATACTGCATTGACCTGATTCAATATACGCATTGCCAAAGATAACATACTTTTTGTCAGGATTATTAAGCATTGTTTTTGCTGCAGCAACAAGCTGCTCGAAGAAATCTTTTGTTTTACTCTGATACCTTGCTTTAATATTCAATCGCTGACCATAATAGTCCTCTGAAACAATAGTAAGCGTTTGTTCTGTTTCACTAAAATATGAACTGATTATTTTTTCAGGCATCAGCATTACAAGAACTTCTCTGTCATTGTGTTTTATATTAGCAAAGTTTTCGTTGATAAGCTTTCTGAAATCAGTATATATCTTATCATAGACTGCTTTCTGATCAAGGTTTGGCTTACAGATCTGTACAGCTTTTGTATCCGAGGAAGACGATAGCTTTATCCCTGAAAGCTTCGGCAATGTCAGCCTCATTTCAAAGCTCATCAAAACATTGCATAATCCATACAATCCCCATGGGGCGTTTGACATCTGGCTTCTTCCGTTATTATCATAATAGGTCGGACGTATATCTGAAAATGTTAGAAAAGGCAGATCATTACCGCTTTGACTTTTATTAACAAAGTAATATACATCACCTTCATATCCGGCCATAGATGTCACTTTTCGCTGTGCAAAAGGGATAAGTTCAAGCTCATCTGTTATTTTGTAGCTGCTCCGAAATTCTCCTGTTATTTCATTCAGATTATTGGGATCTTTTTCTCCGAGTATTGATCTCATTAGCAAATAAGCATCCATAATAGCAGAAAACAAATATTCTGTGCTGAATTGGGGAGAATGGGAAATGTATGCTTTCAATCTGTTTCCGATCTCACGCAAGGATTTTTCTCCTTCCGGGAATCCTGCATTATGGCAGATCAGTGCGGCAGCTTCCGCATATTCCGACGCATCCTCAGGTGTTCTTACCAGTCCGTCAGAAAGCAGTCTGCTGAGAAAATCGATACAATGCTCTGCACAAAAATGAAGCTTTTCCGTATCGACCGAAACAGTATCCTCGACCGGAACAAGACTATCAATACTAATGACCTTGTGCTTTAATTTCCATGCAAGAACAGCCGCTGCCTTATGCTTGCAGAGTTCCTTGCTGAAACAGGTACAAGCTGAGTATTCAAGCGGAGACAGAAGCTTTACAGTAGTATTGTCCTCTGGAATATCAACAGTAATAGTAGAAAGCTCCTCCATTGAAGGAAGAATTCCGATTTTTGCTTTTTCAAGAAAAGAATTAAAATATTTCTTTTTCATTGCCTTACGCAGCTTATCTACCGGAAAGTCCTCTAATTCCTTTTGAAGATTATTTTCTTTATTATCCTGTTTTACAGCCTCTTGCTTTTCAGGCTCATCCTTTAATAATTCATTTTTGAGCCAGAGCACGGCAGTTATTATATGACGGCAAATCGTTCTGGAGGGACAGGTACAGCTGCTGTCAGCGATAGGAGTTAAAATAACACACTGAACATTATCGACAGAAACATAGGCTGAATCGTCAATAAAATTTGCAGTTATTTTAGCAGTTTCCAAATCCTTATAGGATCGTTTTAAAATACCCTTATTGGTAATGCCGGTAAGGTAATCATCATCTGCTTCGGCAAGGGCAAGCTTTAATTTTTCCATATCCGAACCTCCGTTACCTTATCATTTTTCCGATATGATCACCAAGCTGTTCAGGTGTCATTGCGCCGACAAATGCGCCCATATCAGCAAGCTTCTGTCCGAGATTTACATCATATGCAGGATTTGAGTCTCTATCAAGCGCTGTAAGAAATATCATTTTGCTTCCGCTGCTGATAATATCGGAACAGGTTTTAAGCAGATAACCCAGATTACTGCCTTCATAGAGGTCTGTAACAACAACATATACCGTTTCATACGGATTATTGCATAATGTTTCACAGTATGAAACAGCATTGTTTATATCCGTACCTCCGCCAAGCTGAACTCCGAGAAGAACTTCAACAGGATCGTCAACATATTCGCTGAGGTCTACAACAGAGGTATCAAATATAACAAGCTTTGTTTCTATCATAGGGAGCTTTGCAAAAATACCTGCCATTACCGCGCTGTATATTACGCTGTCAAGCATGGATCCGCTTTCGTCAACAGCAATTATAACACGCCATTTATTATATCGTTTTGTACGGCTGCTGAAATACACATTTTTCAGAACTATCTGATTCTGATCCTTATCGAAGTTTTTCAGATTTCTCTGGATAGTCTTTTTTATATCAAGGTTACGCATAGACTTGACATTACTCGGCATATTACGGTTCAGTTTGCCTAAAAGTGATTTGCGTATGTCGCTCTGTATTTTTTCAGTCAGTTCATCAACGACCTTTTGGATAATGCGTTTTGCCTCGATCAGCACATCACTTTTCATCAAATGCTTATACTGCATTACGGTTTTCAGAAGATCCATGTTAGGCTGCATTTTTGAAAGAACCTGTTTATCAGTAAGAAGCTCTGTCAGACCAAAATGGTCAAGGGCTTGTTTTTCAAGAATCTCAACAGTGCGTTTAGGGAACAGCTTTCTGACCTTTTCGATCCATTCTGCAGCCTGAAGAACCGAATCACCGCTGCCTCCGTGACGCTCTAAATGCATGACCTCGTCACCATATTCCATATTATAAAGATAATCCAAGGTGCTTTCCATGCTTTCATATAATCCTGTTTCGTTTTCACTCCCATTGAAGTCGATATGCCCCTCAGCATTTTTTCCAAGTATCAAACGCCATTTATTAAGTGCTTCCGAATGATTATTTTCAGCCATTTTTCCACCTCGTTTCCTTTAGGATCTCTTTTTCAAGTTCAGAACCGGCTGAATATATTTCTTTATTAATAGGCAGATCTTTTAATAGCTTTTCTGCATTGCTTCCATAAAGCTCTGCTGCTGTTTTTGCGATACGATCTGTTTCCGAAGGAGAAAAATAACTGAAAGCAAGCCTTAGCTCAGGCAGTATGTCCATAAAATCAATCATATCAAAGCCTTTTATAAGGTTATCGGTTATCTTGACAAACTCATCTCCGACAAGAACAATATCTCTTGCAGTAGAGAATAAGCCACGCAAAAAAGAAGCGCCAAGCTTTTGCATTTCCTTTGAACCGGAAAGATAAGCCTGAATAGCCGATCTTATTTCGCTTTTGAAGCTGCTGTCAATGCCGAACAAAAGTCCGAGAACAGCACCATAGACAGAAGGTTCGGGATCAGCTTTCTGTGTCATTGAAACAAAAGCATCAGTAAGCATCTGAGCTTCATCAGAAAGAATATTGTCTGTCACAAGACTGTACAGTAAGCGGCAAACTCTGATACATTCATTTGCTCTGTCCTCATTGACGTTTATCATATCAGGAAGCATTGAAACAGCCTTGTAGAAAGACTTGCGAAGAAAATATTCAGCATTCCTGTTGTTCGCCTGATACAGATCATAAAGTCTGTATAGCATATTGAAATAATAAATCGACTGTCCTATAGAAAAGAAATCACCGTCTGAAATGATGATATCCTCCATTCGCTCTGCAAAACCCTCTGTAGTATTAATAGCCATCAGGAAACATTCGACATACAGCTTTGCAGCGTCACAGCTTTTCTGTACATTCCTAAGCTTACTGAGTGAAAGGACAGTACAAGCCTCTTCAATGGTTCCTCCGTAAACGCTGCTGTCGATCAATGCAGCATCAACATTGACCGTTCTCTTATATGTCCATTGTTCTCTGATGCGGCTTCGGTCTGTATTATTAATGAGATCCGCGCCCTTTGTTTTCTTTGCAAAGCCGCAGTCTAAAAATCCCATACGATAAAACAAACGGCTGATTTCCCTGTGAACAGGCTTTGAAAAAAGTTCAAGGTCAATTTTTTGTTCGATAACACTGTCTGTTTTGAGCTTGTACTTTTTTGAAAGCTCCTCAAAATCCTGTACTATCGGAACTTTTTCTGCACTGTCACATAGCCTTCCTATTTCATTTCCCGTAGCTATTTTACTGAGCAGTCTGAGAGGAATATCGCTTGATGCATTGCGTTCGCCTTTTATAAAACAGCTTCCTACACTGTCATATAATTCATATAATCCTGCTGATTTTTTTTCTCTGATTGCAGAGAGTCCCTGATACATTGTAACGGCAGAGGATATATCGGACATAGTAATAAGCAGTTTTTCCTTGATGCATTCTTTTGCACATTCTAAAAGAGTATTTAGCGCAGCAGTGTTATATACCTGTTCAATTTCTGTGTCATTATTTATACCATTCCATACCCTGTCATAAAATCCCGGATTCTGCATACCTGAAGCATAGCCTTCAAGTGCATCCGCCGCCTCAAAGGAATAGCTCATAGCATAAACATCCTGTACTTTTTCGGAAAATTTATGTACCTTATATTTTTGAGGTCTTATCCTGCCTTCAATCAACTGATATAAGCCGTATGAATGAAATCCGCCTGTTACAACAAGAACCTTATTTTTCTCAACAGCCGCTTTACGGACGTTTTCTGCCATAAAGCTTTCACGCACAAGGCATCCGTCTGAAAGCATTTCATCTACAGGCGTATTTTTTCTTGTAATATAGCAATAGGTGTATAATCGCCTTACATATTCTTCAGTGCTGATATGAAGTGCATCAATCTCAAAGAATTTTTCCCAGAATTCCTCAAAGCTCCGCATACCTGTTTTTTCGCACAGAGCGGAAAAGAAGCTGCTTTCCGAAAAATAATGCTCATCGCCATAAGAGGATATTTCTCTTTTTTTGCGAAGCCCCTTTTCAGCAGATGTGTTGATCAGAATATCTCCGTAAGGAAGATCAATGAAACCACAGCTGATATTATTATCCCTTGCGTACTTAAGCGCATTATATTCAGGTGAGGTTCTGAGAAACGGGTAATAGCACTTATAATCCTCCGCATCATCACTGATAAATTTTGCAGTATCCTTATAATAATAATAAAAAGCAACCGGCGGAACCGTAGCGCTGTCGGTAAGGACAGGAATAAGCTTATTAGCTGTCTGAGGACCTTCTACAAGTATGCAATCGGGCTTATACTCTTTTATGACTTTAAGCAGATGGAAGGAGCATCCGGGACTATGATGCCTCACAGGATAAAACAGGATATTTTGCGAATAATCAAAGGGGATTATTTCAAATATTTCCTTGCTGTGTAATAATCCTTCCATATTCCACCAACCTTTTCTGCTCTAAGCTTAACAACTGTATTGAAATATGCTTTCAGCTTTTCAAGATCATCCTTTGTATCCTTGCATACGGCATTTGTAAGATTCTGTGTCAGATCATCTATACTCATTTTAGGATGTTCATAATACCATGCATTTGATAAAGTCTGATAATAGACCGAAACAGCCTCAGCTGTGCTCATTACAGCAGATGGTTTCTCAATTTTTGTTCCTGTATCTGAAATACCCTCTCTGAGTTCATGGTAAGTCATTGCAAGCAGTTCGGCAACGTCCGTATCGATCGGCATACCTATCCTGTCGGCAAGAGCGCTTTCTTCTACCTCGTTCATAATTATCTGTTTTTCAAGCCTGATATCCTTTACAGGTTCAACCGTTTCAAAATTAAAACGTCTTTTAAGAGCGCTTGACATTTCGTTTACGCCTTTATCGCGTATATTTGCCGTACCAATAATATTGAAGCCGGGACGGGCAAACAAAAGACCTTCTTCATCAAGCTCCGGGATATTAAGTACCTTATCACTCATTACAGAAATCAGACTATCCTGAATTTCAGCAGGTGTACGGGTAATTTCCTCAAAACGTGTGATGATTCCCTTTGACATTCCGACATAAAGGGGAGAAGGAACCAAAGCCTCACGAACAGGACCTTTAGCAAGAAGGAGGGCATAGTTCCAACTGTATTTTATCATATCCTCAGTTGTACCGGCTGTTCCCTGAACTGTATTGGTACTTATACCGCTGATTGCAGCGGAAAGAAGCTCGGAAAGCATGGTTTTGGCTGTACCGGGTTCGCCGACAAGCATAAGTCCGCGGCTTCCTGCAAGTGTAATAATACAGCGTTCAACAAGAGCATCGTTTCCGAAAAATTTTTTTCTGATCTCAATTTTCCTTCCGTCAGAAGCAGTGATAGGTTTTGACGAACCCAAAATGAAGGTTCTGACCGCTTTTGGAGATAACACCCAGTTTTCCGGCTTTCTTGATGTATCATTTGCTGCAAGAGCATCAAGCTCTTCCTTATAACGCACCTCGACAGGCGGTTTGATGAATTTTTGTTCCATGTATTTCACTCCTATTCATTTTTCTTAGTCTATTATATAAAAACTAATGGGGGATTACAATAGCTTTTTAGAAATCCGAATCCTTATCCGAGGCTAATACAGACAATAAATTGTACACAATTATAAAACGGCAATCAAATGATATAGATTGCCGTTGATTGAAAAATACATAATATTGTAAAAATTATATAACTTCTGAATAATTACTTTCTTTTTTCAAAATCCTCCTCAATTGGTTTGCTCCAGTCAGCTGATACCTTTTTTCTGTTTCTGATATTCGAAACCTGTAAACAGACTGTATCATAAAGAACAGACGTTCCTTTTTTATCGGCGCGATAGTTAACAGCTCTGTCAGAGCGGATACCGAAGCTGTCGGCAGTTTTTATTGAATCAATATTTGCTCCAATAAAGAGAAACTCCCATCCGTCATTCTCTTTATCCTTGACCATTTTCTTAACTTCTTTGGCGGAAAACTTATGGCTTGCATTTTCCAGACCATCGGTTGTGATAACAAACATTGTATGCTCCGGAACATCTTCTGGGCGAATATAGCGATGTACTGCCGAGATATGCTTTATAGCTCCGCCGATAGCATCGATAAGCGCCGTACAGCCGTTAGGACAATAATCATCCTCTGTCATTTCCTTGATTTTGTCAAGAGGAAGTCTGTCATGGATAACTTCGCTTTCATCAGAAAAGAGTACAGTTGAAACAAAGCATTGTCCGTTTTCTTTTTTCTGCTTTTTGATAAGGGAATTGAAGCCTCCGATAGTATCGCTTTCAAGACCGCTCATAGATCCGCTTCTGTCAATGATGAATACCAGTTCAGTAATGTTATTCTTGTTTTTCATAATGATTACCTCCGTATAATATATTTCAGGTGATTTCTTATCCTGTGATTACATTATAGTATACTGAGAATCATTTATGGTCGCTTTACAGGCGACAAATATAAGCGTATGACTCCTGAAAATTAGCTTTTTCCCTCAATAGCACGGCAATAAGCTATTAATATATGCTTTTCCGTATCTTACGGTCTTTTATACATAATACTATGCACCCAAAAGCCTTTGATCAAATGAAAACAGAGCTTCATTTATAGTGAATATATCATATATTTTATGTTCAATAAAGTATTCAATGATAATATCAGCCTTGTTACTGTGTGACAAAGCAAAACCGGCTTTTTTGAGCATATCATTTGTTTCTTCAATAGACAGCTCCAATGCAACAGCAAAAGCAAGGGCTGTATTCTTGCTTGGTTTATAATATTTATCGCTGCGTATTTTTGAAAAAAGCTTTCTGTCAATGTTCACCTTCTTATAACATTCGGAATCCTTCATACCTTTTTCATCTATAATTCTGAGCAGCATTTCCGAGAAGCTTTCGTCAATACTGAGCAATAGCTCTGTTAAATCAGCCTGCTCTTTTGATGGTGCAGAGGGCATTTTTAATGATTGGGATGCTTTCTTTTTACTTCCAGAAATTGATTTCTTATTTTCGCGCTCCGGAATATCAAATTCTGATTTTTCTGATAGCGCATCATCAGGCAATGACTGGCAATTCAGAATCCTGCTTCCACTGAAAATGGTTTTATCCTTATGCAGTTCATCAACATAATTGTCATCAATAAATGATGAAATGTCAGAATAAAGCTTTTCACTTATGATAAAGCTGCTTCTGTCAAAGACAACGATATAAACCAGCATATCACAGTCTTCGTCCTCAAGAAACTGTGTAATAGTTTCTACTGCAACCTGAAAAGCCTGCTTTTTCGGATATCCGTAAATTCCTGATGATATAAGGGGAAAAGCAATACTTTGACATTCGTGTTCTTTAGCAAGCTTAAGGGAATTATAATAGCATGAAGTAAGCAGTTCTTTTTCACCGCATGAACCTCCGTTCCAGATCGGTCCGGGAGTGTGGATAACATATTTACATGGCAGGTTATAGCCGCCTGTAATTTTTGCCTTTCCTGTTTCACATCCTCCGAGAGTTCTGCATTCTTTAAGAAGCTGAGGACCCGCTGCTCTATGTATCATTCCGTCTACACCGCCTCCGCCCAATAGACTTGTATTGGCAGCATTGACAATGGCATCACATTTTACTTTTGTTATATCATTTCGGATTATTTGCAGAGGCATCTTAAATTTCCTTTCTATTTGTATTTATAAAAGAAATCATTATATATGTTCAATAAAAATGATTATTACTTATTCACTAATAATGAATTGTTTTATTCTGTAAAGCTGTTTTTCTCAAGAGAGTTTATCCACATTTCTGCAATAGTTTTATGTCCTTCTGCAGTAGGATGTACACCGTCAAGGGTTTCAAAACCGGTTCCGAGCGATGCTATATCTGCAAGCCTGATATTTCTTTGCTGGCAGGAGCTTCTTATTATATCATTGTATTTGGAAATATCATATTTTACAAAATCCATAGGGAATAAGCTATTAGAAAAATCCTTTACAAATCCTTTGGGGATAGTGCTGCATATAAGTTCTGTATTCGGGTAACGTAAGGATATTTTATCAAGCATATATCCAAAAGCATAATCAAACGATGATACATCTCCGCTTCCTTTTGTCTCTATTCCAAAAGCGTAATCATTAAATCCCATTGCAATAAGGATAATATCAGGTTTATGTAAAGTATCACTCAGGTCATTTATTCTTAATTCACTTGAAGCCGAGGGAAAATCAGCTCCGGTTACTGTACTTCCGGCATATGAATTATTTACGCAAAGCTGTCCATCAAGGTAATTAATTACTTTATGCCACCATGTATCGCTTACGCTTTTAATTCCGTTTTCCTGTTTAATAGCTTTATCATAATAGACATAATATCCTTTAGCATTATATCCTTCAAAGGTACAGATAGAATCACCGAGTACGGATATCCATTTCATATAAAGAAACTCCTTTCTATTCTAATATCTACAATTATATCAAAAAAATATATAAATTTGCAATAAAATATGAAAAAATGCTTGACAAACTTATTTTAAGGTTGTATTATGAAAGCACTAAATTTAAGAAAGGGTGAGTTTCATGACCATACTCAACAGAAAAGCATTATATACATACAATAACAGTCAAATATTCGGGCAGAAGCATGAAATTTGCCGTTTCATGGAGAAAAAGCGTTAATACTTACAGCACAGGGACATTCTCACGGGTTTCTGTGCTTTCAGGATCGGCAATTTCATAATGTGTTCTATACACTTCTGCTATTTTGCAGGAGTGTTTTTTTGTTTTAAGGAGTGAAAATATTTATGTTAGAATTACGAGGAAAATATAATTCAGCAAAGGTCTTTACCGATGTTATAGATGAAAACGCTGTTTCTCAGATAATTACCCTGCTCAATCAACCGATGTCACAAAATCAGCAGATCAGAATAATGCCTGATGTTCATGCGGGAGCAGGCTGTACAATAGGTACAACAATGACGATAACTGATAAAGCCGTACCCAATCTTGTTGGAGTAGATATAGGATGCGGTATGGAAACAGTATGTATCAAGGAGTCATTTATTGAGGTACAGAAGCTTGATAAACTGATAAGAGCAGAAATTCCGTCAGGCTTTGCTATCAGAAAGAAGATACACCGCTATATGGAAAAGCTTGAACTGCTTGATCTTTACTGTATTGACCATATTGATTTATTAAGAGCGGAGAAAAGCCTCGGTACACTCGGCGGAGGTAATCATTTTATTGAAGCCGACAAGGGAGAAGACAGTTCAATTTATATTGTTATACATTCAGGCTCCCGTCATCTGGGACTTGAAGTGGCAAAATATTACCAGGAGGAAGCTTATAAGCGTCTTAATTGCTGTTCCGAGGAAGAGATTAATTCATTAATTGCTAAAATGAAAGCTGAGGGCAAGGAAAAGCAGATACAGAAGGAACTGAAAAAGCTTACTAATACAAAGCATACAGATATTCCAAAGCCACTGGCATATACCGAAGGAGATCTTTTTGAGCAGTATATCCATGATATGAAGCTCGTTCAGGAATATGCAATGCTCAACCGTCAGGCAATGATGAATGAGATCATCAAGGGTATGGGACTTCATATAAAAGATCAATTTACAACTATTCATAATTATATTGATACCGAAAAGATGATCCTCCGCAAGGGCGCTGTTTCTGCTAAAGAGGGAGAGGTTTTGCTTATTCCCATAAATATGCGTGACGGCAGCCTGATTTGTACAGGTAAGGGTAATCAGGATTGGAATTGCTCCGCGCCGCATGGGGCAGGCAGACTTCTTTCAAGAGGAGAGGCGAGAGCAACGCTTACCTTATCGGAATTCAAAAAGCAGATGGAGGGCATATATTCAACCTCTGTCAGCCGTGACACGATTGATGAATCACCTATGGCATACAAAACTATGGATGATATTGTATCAAATATCGGTGATACCGCTGATATTGAGGATATAATCAAGCCGATCTACAATTTCAAAGCCGGCGGTGAAGGATAATTCAGTAAACAGGTAAAAAAGCAATCAGGATCTAAAAAAACTTTACAGTTTGATCCTGATTGCCTTTTTTGTGTAAACTACAGTTTTGTTTCAAATCAGTAATTCTTTATGAAGCAATTACTGCACCTAAAGCCTTGCATTTTTCTAAAGCATCATCATCGGGAGCATCATTGCAGATAACGCTTTCGGCAGCTAAATCAGCACCGCAGCTTTTACAATCCTCCTCCCAGTTTCTCATCCATTCGCCGTCACCCCAGCCGAAGGAACCGAAAAGCACGATCTTTTTTCCTTTCAGTTTTTCTTTGAGTGAATCAAACATCGGCGCAAATTCACTATCCTCTAATTCCTCGGTACCCATTGACGGACAGCCAAATGCTATACTGTCAAAGCTCTCAACCATATCTGCATTAAAATCAGCAGCGGTAAAAAGCTCTCCTCCTGCTCCTTTTTCCTCAGCACCTTTCAATACGGCATTTGCCATTGCTTCGGTGTTGCCTGTTCCGCTCCAATAAACTACTGCAATTTTACTCATAACAACTATCCTTTCAAAAATGATTTATTTTAAAGTCATAAAACTTTAAATACCTGTCAGCACGATACTGCCATTCGCTCAATGCTGTAACCCTTTGCCGCAAGCGAACAGCACAAATCAGTACATTTTCTGTATTTTAAAAAGGTCTTTTTTGCTTTTTCTGCATCGCCGTAGACCTTCCAACAGCCGACACATTTGCAGCCGCTTCCTTTGTTCCTGATAAAACCGCAAACATCCTCAGGGGGATATCCTAAAAACAAACCTATCTCATGCGGAAAATCCTCACTTTCACGAAGCTTTTTCATAAGCCCTGCAAGACAGATATTTGCACTATTTCTCACATATCCCATTTCATTCAGAATTTCTATAGCCTTTTTATTGCTCAGATCATTCTTTAGCTTTGATGGTCTGTAAAGATAGATTAGTGTCGAACCGTTGAGATGCCTGAGAGGTATAACGCGAATCCCTTTATTACCAAGTTTATGATTCAGTTCTGTAAGACTGCGGTGCTCATCCTCCTTTGTTTCAAAGCGGCAGGAGAAGATATTTCCCGTTTTTAGTCCCATAAGAGTAGGCGCACAATGCCTCACAAGTAATTCCTCAGACATGATCATCCCTCCGTGAATAGATATTTATACTGCGTATTTGTCAAGAATATTCCTGAGTGCAGCCTTTGAACTATTATGTGATCTTTCGACCGGAATATCCAGATGCTTTATTCCTTCCATAGCGCATCTTATCATTTTATGTGACATTGTATTTGTAAAAAGAACCATAAGATCCGGATTGCCTATATTCTGCAAGCCCCTGCACATCTTTAGATAGACCTTTGCCTTGCATTTATACTTTTCACAAAGCTCTGTATATTCCCTTACCATACATTCATTACCGCCGACTATTACAACACTCATATTATCACTCACCTATATAATTAGATATATCTAACTAACAAATTGAAAATATTGGTCAGATAAATCAGTTTTATCCGACCAAGGATAGTTTAACATATCTAACTCTATTTGTCAAGAGTTGTTTGATATATTTTTATATGACATTTCTATCGTATGATAGAAATAAATAATCCGACTAAGGAAGAGGGAATCAAAGCAAAAATAATGCCCGGAAACAACATTCCTTTCAAATGAAACCATTTTATTTGCTTTGTTTATAATGTTTGTTGCAGCTACTTTATTCAGCTTTATAATCGGCAGTGTATTTTGGGGCAGCGGAGAACCCGGCAATAATATAAGTTCAATTATCTATCAGTTTATTGTTTTGATCGGATTCCATGCTCTTTATTATATGATTTCTATTATAGTAGGAAAAACCGGTGGTTCTATTGCATTTAATATCGTTGCACCTATGATCGTATCAATGATTTTTACAATTGGAGACGGATTAATCCATTTAGGAAACTTTCATTTCGGAGATTATTGGATGAGTAGTTTTATGGCTACTGCACAGGAACCTCCCGCAGACGCAGGCAAGATAGTTCTGGCATTGGTTGCATCACTTGTTTACGCTGTAGTCTTTTTCGTTATAGGACTGATGATAAACAAAAAGAAGCAGTTATAAAATGAGATAACATTTTTAATTACTTTTTGATAGTAAAAAATCCCTGTCGGTTACTTGATATGACCGACAGGGTATTTTTATGTCTGATGTTCTGCTGGAATACAGTCATTATTTAGTTGATTTTTACGAGTCTGAATTATCTTTTAAGATCATAATTGCTTTTTTGTATTTTTCGAGTCTTTGATAATCTGATTCAGTAGGGTGATCTAGGCGTGTAATATCCATATTGTGTTCCAGATCGGCAAGCTTAACAGCGGATGCAATGGGATCATTTTTTATTATCTTTATATAATCAAAGTAAGGAACGCCGTCTTTGTGCGTCATGGCATCTATAGCATTTATAATTTCATCAGGAAAACCGTTTTCTCTTAGATTCTCCAGAGTAACAGGAGTGTCTTCAACAATATCATGCATAAGAGCAACACAAGTAGTATATTCATCCTTCATCTGTTCTGCAACATGAAAAGGATGGAATACATAAGGCACACCGCTTTTGTCAAGCTGATTTTTATGAGCGTTGAATGAGATTGTCATAGCCTTTTTAGTAAGTTGTGTATATATCATAATAAACAACTCCTTTTTATACAAAATCTACCACCGATATCTGATCTATTTATCAGGAATGAAGCTTTTTGAACATTCTGTTATTATATAGCATTTCATCAAATGTTACAGGCTGAAAACCGTTTATATCCATACCTGCATTAAGAACATTATCTCTTGTGAGAAGCAGCGGCCAGAAATCGAGATCAGTGTCATTGTGAATATGGCCGTGTATCATAAATGATCTGCTTTGATGGTTCCAGCTAAAAAGGGGATAGTGGCATAATGTCAAGCTATGCCTTCCGTCTGTTGTTTCTTCCATAAGAGCAGTACTCAAAAAATACTTATTCAAATCGACCTTTTTCATCCATGAATTATCGTGATTCCCTATTATCAGATGTTTCTTTCCATGAAGTCTTTTGAGTATCGCTTCCGGATCTGCAGAACGATACAGCAGGTCTCCCAAAATATAAATTGTATCATTACCTGTCACTTTACGATTCCAGTTATCAATAAGGACCTCGTTCATTT
>CACXDV010000261.1 GCA_902766585.1 uncultured Ruminococcus sp. | reverse complement strand
TCCTGGCTTTATTTTGCGATGAGGTTAAGGATCTTGTTAGCCTTGTAGATGACCTTGACGAGCTTTTTGCCCTCGATAGCTGCTGCAATGGTACGGTTCTCACAAGCAGTTTCAACAGCCTGTTCCTCCGCACAGTCAGTGGGAAGAGTAACGGAAGCCTTGAATTTGCCGTTTACCTGTACTCCTATAGTGATCATATCATCGACAAGCTTAGCTTCATCATATTCAGGCCACTGTGCAACGGAAATAAAGCCCTCGCCTCCCTGTCTCTGCCAAAGCTCCTCGCTGATGTGCGGAGCAAAGGGACAAAGAAGCTTTATGAGAGTGAGATACTGCTGCTTGCCGATATAGCTTTCAGCCTCAGCGTCATTGAGGAAGGTCATAAGCGCAGCAATAGCCGTGTTGTACTTTGTTTCCTCGATATCGTCCGAAACCTTTTTAATGGTCTTGTGAAGCTTGCTTTCAAGCGCATGGTTATCCTCGTTCTTTATTTTATCCTCAAGAGCAGCAATACGGTTAAGGAAACGCTTACAGCCCTTGAGTGAGCTTTCACTCCATGGGATCGCAGCGCCGTATTCGCCCATGAAGAGAACATATGTACGCAGAGTGTCAGCTCCGTAATTCTTAACTATTTCAAGCGGATCAACAACATTTCCCTTTGATTTGCTCATTTTTGTACCGTCGGGACCGAGTATAAGTCCCTGTGCGGAACGCTTCTTATATGGCTCTGGAGTGGATACCGCGCCGATATCATAGAGGAAATGATGCCAGAAGCGAGAATATATCATATGTCTTGTAACGTGCTCCATACCGCCGTTGTACCAGTCAACGGGCATCCAGTAATCAAGCTTTGCCTTATCTCCGAGGCAGCTGTCATTTTTAGGATCAATATATCTGAGGAAGTACCATGATGAGCCTGCCCACTGAGGCATGGTATCGGTCTCTCTCTTTGCATCCCTGCCGCATTTGGGGCATTTGCAGTTTACGAATGAATCTATTTTAGCAAGCGGAGATTCGCCGTCCGAGCCGGGCTGGAATTCCTTTACCTCCGGAAGTCTGAGGGGAAGCTCCTCATAGGGAACAGCTACCATTCCACAGTCGGGACAGTGAACTATCGGGATAGGCTCGCCCCAGTATCTCTGTCTGTTGAATGCCCAGTCCTTCATTTTATACTGAACGGCAGCTTCACCGTCACCTGTTTTTTCAAGCTCCTCTATCATTCTTGCGATAGAGTCCTTTTTATTTTTATAGCCGTCAAGGAAGGAGGAGTGAACCATTTCGCCGTCACCGCTGTATGCCTCCTTGGAGATATCACCGCCGAGAATGACCTCTCTTATCGGTATATCATGCTCTTTGGCAAAATCATAGTCACGCTGGTCATGTGCAGGTACAGCCATTATAGCGCCCGTACCGTAGCCGACCATTACATAATCGGCAATAAATATCGGAATTTCCTCACCGTTTACGGGGTTTACTGCGCTTACACCTTCAAGGCGCACTCCTGTCTTTGTTTTATTGAGCTGAGTTCTTTCAAATTCGCTTTTCTTTGCACATTCTGCGCGGTAAGCCTCTACCTTGTCCATATTGCCTATTTTATCCGAGAGCTTGTCAACAAGGGGATGCTCAGGAGCCATTACAAGGAAGGTCACGCCGAAAAGCGTATCGGGGCGGGTGGTGTAAACCTTTATCTTATCGTCTGAGCCTGTGATGCCGAAATTCACAAAGGCACCCTCGGAGCGTCCGATCCAGTTTTTCTGCTGAGCCTTGATATTTTCGGGATAATCTACATCGGAAAGTCCCTGGAGGAGCTTATCTGCATAGCGGGTAATCCTGAGGTACCATACCTCCTTTGATTTCTGAACAACATCGCTGTGGCAGATATCACATTTACCTCCCTGGCTGTCCTCGTTTGAGAGTACGACCTTACATGAGGGGCAGTAGTTTACCATAGTCTTATCTCTGAAAACAAGACCGTTCTCAAACATTTTGAGGAATATCCACTGTGTCCATTTGTAGTAGTTTTCGTCTGTGGTATCAATTACTCTGTCCCAGTCGAAGCCGAAGCCGACCTTTTTGAGCTGTTCGGTAAAGTGCTTTATATTGCGGTCGGTAACTATACGGGGATGCTCGCCTGTTTTTATAGCGTAATTTTCTGCGGGCAGACCGAAGGCGTCAAAGCCTATGGGGAAAAGGACATTATAGCCCTGCATACGTCTTTTTCTTGTTACGGCTTCAAGACCTACATAAGCCTTGATATGTCCGACGTGCATACCTGCACCGCTGGGATAGGGGAATTCTACAAGACCGTAGAATTTTGGCTTCTCGCTGTTGTCAAGGGCATTGAATACCTTGGCATCATCCCAGAGCTTTTGCCATTTGGGTTCGATTTCCCTGAAATTATACTCCATTTTTCTTTCCTCCTAAGTAAAACATATATTTGCGGAGTGCCCGCGCTGTCG
>CACXDV010000260.1 GCA_902766585.1 uncultured Ruminococcus sp. | reverse complement strand
CCGAACAGATATGATGATATTGATGATGATATAAAGCTTCATGCCAAAACAGCCCTTGCTGATATTTCAGAGCTGAAAAGCCTTATAACTGTTTCTCAGACAACAGGCGATGATGCTATATACAAAAGAGAGCTTCCGAATATCATGGAGGAATATGATAACGCATATAATGAACTTTCAGACCTTTCGGCACAGGCTCAGACAAGATTCAGAAATGACTGATTTTTTATGATAAAAATAAGGCTGGTGTACCCGTAACAGGTACATCAGCCTTTTTTGTTCCGCATACTACAGGATAATGCATATAAGCCCGTTGCAGCCGTCATTTATAATGCGTTCGACCGTCTCACGAACCTTTACTCTTGCATCCGCGGGCATACGGTAAAGCTTGTTGTGAAGTCCCTCGCTTACTAATTCATGCAGTGATTTTCCGAAGATATTTGACTCCCATATCCTTGCGGGATCATCCTCAAATTCCTTCATCAGATAGCTTACAAGCTCTTCCGACTGCTGCTCCGAGCCGACAATGGGTGTTATTTCTGTTTTTATGGTGGTTTTCATCATGTGTACGCTTGGCGCAGTAGCTCTGAGACGTATGCCGTATCTTCCGCCCTGCTTTATTATCTCAGGTTCTTCAAGTCCCAGCTCCTCCATAGACGGCATGACGATACCGTAGCCGCTTTCGTTTACATCATTATAAGCCCTTATCACCCTGTCATATTCCTTTTTGAGACGGGACAGCTCCATCATTGTTTCCATAAGTCCCCCCTCATCAGCAACAGACAGACCAGTTTTTTCGCTCAGAATATTATAGAACAGCTCAGGATTAAGGTCAATTCTTATTCTTGCCCTGCCGCTGCCGAGGTCAACTGCTCCCGTTTCCGCAAGGCTGACATATTCACATTCGCTTATCCTGTCTGCAATATCCGCTGCCTCGCGTATTTTACTGGCGCTTGCCGCCGCTGACCTGATAGTATCAAATATCGTGCTTCTGAGCTTATGGTCTGCTTCAAGTGAGGATACCCATTTCGGCATATCAATTTTTATTTCCTTCACGGGAAATTCAAAAAGTACTCTTCCGAGTATCCTTTTGATTTCCGTTTCATCAAGGTCGATACAGCTTACCGGCTCGACAAATACGCCGTATTTTTTGCTCATCTGTGCGGCTAATTCCCTTGTTTTTGCGGAATTTGGCTCAGTGCTGTTAAGCAGAACAATAAAGGGCTTGTTTATCTCCTTAAGCTCATTTATTACCCTTTCCTCCGGCTCCTCATAATCCGCCCTCGGAATATCGCTGACAGAACCGTCTGTTGTAATGACAAGTCCGATAGTAGAATGGTCGGTAATGACCTTTTTTGTGCCTATCTCAGCCGCCATATTGAAGGGTATCTCTTCATCAAACCACGGAGTTTTCACCATTCTCGGTGAATCCTCCTCCATATAGCCCAAAGCGGCGGGAACGATATATCCTACACAGTCTATCATCCTTACGCGAAGCGAGGCAGTGTCATTAAGCTTGATGCTTACGGCATCCTCGGGAATGAATTTCGGCTCGGTCGTCATTATCGTTCGTCCGGCAGAGGACTGCGGAAGCTCATCGGTCGCCCTGTCACGCTGGGATCTATCCTCGATATTCGGTATTACAAGGGTATCCATAAATCGTTTGATAAAGGTGGATTTGCCTGTACGAACCGGACCGACTATACCGAGATAGATATCCCCGCCGGTACGCCTTGATATTTCCCTGTAGATATTCATTTCTTCCATACTGTTCAGCCCCCTTACATCGGAATGAGTATCATGCCGCGTGCCTGAATCACATCACCGCTGATATTGTTTTCTATACATATATCCTGTGGAGAGGTGCAGTACATTCTTGCGATATCCCAGATGCTTTCGCCCTCGTCCGCATAGTATATTGTAAGGGCAGCAGTCGAATCTTTTTCGCGTTTTCTGTCAACAAGTCCGGTACAGCCTGTTATCGTGCGGCAGGTACAATCTTTGTAAACGGCGGCGCGCAGCTTCATATCGGCTTTTACCTCAACGGTTTTGTCGTCTGCTATCCTGTATGAAACTGAGCAGATGCTTATGTCGGTATTGGCGGAGGAATCAGACGGGAAGCCTGATGCGTCGGCAGCAATCTGAAAATCCTGTGCTTTTTCGGAATAAAATGGTACTCCCTTTGAATTAACGGCTAACATACAGAAGCAAAGCTTTCCCTTTACTGTAAGCTTTCCGTCCTGGACTCCCGTCATATATGACAGCCCGTCGCTCCATAGGTCGATAATGCGTGTAATGCCGTCATCGTCTGCGGAAAGTTCTCCCTTTACAGAGGCTTCTGTCCTGACATTTCCGAGGAGCCTTCTTGACGGTGTATTTCCGAAGGATAATTGAAGCTCATGCTCTGTGGAATAAGCATCATCAGTTATCTCGGCATTTTTCTCTGTATATGCCATTACAAGAGCGGACAGTCTTGCATCGAGTGTGATAAGTGTGCTTTCGGAATCATAGGCGGATTTTACTGATACCTCGGAATTGAGAACATCCACCGAAATATCATTGACTGTATTTTCATTTATTCCCGGAACGTCTATAACTCTGCTTATCGGAACGGAAAATGTCATATGATCCTCCGCGCCGCTGCGTATATCCGTGACATACAATACCCTAAGAGTTGCCTCGCCCTTGAGCATAAGCTTATCATCTATTGCGCGGCAGTCATCAAGGGAAATACTCAGTTCCGAACGGAGTATGCTTTCCGGTGCGCTTTTGCCTGCTCCGGGATCAAGCACTTCATTTATTGAGAATTGCTGCTGACCGATACCGCACAGCACACCCATTGTTTCGGTATGCTTTTTCTGGCGTATATCATCACCCTCGATATCGGTACAGCAGCTTGCATTACCGACAGAATAAACGGCGGCGATAACGGAAAATGCTCCGTGTATATCAAGCCGTCTCGGACTGACAGCGCGGCAGTTCAGGTATTCATTCCTTATCCTGACGCGGCATACAGCGTCATCCGCCGTTCTTTTCAGCTCAAAGGAGCAAGAAAACGGGGTATTGTTTTCATAATAACGGATAGCCTGTTTTTTGCTGTCGAGATAGTACAGACGGACGGAAATCATACCGTCAATATCAAGACGGCTGCCTGTGATTATCTCGGAAGTGATGCTGTGTTCCATTCTGCATTTGAGTATCCTCTCGATATCGGGGCAGTGATCGGGCAGTGTAAGTTCAAGATCGACCGGCTGTTCCGATGAGGATCTCAGCAGATTTTCGCATATAGTACAGTTCTCCTGTTTCAGTGAATATTCCATAGCTGAACCTCTCCTACATTTTGATCTCTATGAATCTATATTCACTTTATGTCCGTATTATGCCAACCGCCTTCTGAGATATAATAAAACCTTTCTTTCCTGTCTTGAAATCTGTACCTGAGTTGTACCCATAAGTCTTGCTGTCTCTGCCTGAGTCATCATTCTGAAATAGCGAAGGGTGATAAGCCTCCTGTCGCTTTCCTTTAATCCTGAAAGTTCCTTTTCGAGAGAAAGTCTTTCGGTTATATCGCTTTCGGGCGCGTCAACTGGAATATCGGTCTGTTCCTCTCCGTCATCCGTTGCGGCGGTCAGTGAAACAGCGGGACTGCAGGCGCATATTGCTTCAGCTATCTGCTCGGCAGGTATGCCCATCTGAGCGGAAAGCTCTGAAACTGTGGGTTCACGGTCATTTTTCAGGATAAACTCATCGGTAATGCGGTTTATTTTCAGACCTAATTCTTTCAGGCTCCTTGATACCTTGACACTTCCTCCGTCTCTGAAAAGTCTTTTGATCTCACCGATAATAACAGGTACGGCATAGGTCGAAAAACGATAGCCCAGTTCCTCATTGAAATTGTCGGCAGCCTTTATCAGTCCGATATAGCCCGCACCAACAAGATCGTCATATTCAATTCCCTTTCCCCTGAATTTACCCGCGCAGCTATGGACAAGTCCTGTATTTTCCTTTATCCTTCTATCACGCTCACACATCGCTTATCCTCGGCGAAAGCTTTTTGGTCAGTGTTATCGTAGTACCGCGGGAGAGAGATGAGCGTACCTTAACATCATCGGAAAAGCTTTGCATGACAGCAAAACCGAGTCCGGCGCGTTCTCCCCCCGGATCGGTGGTATAAAGAGGCTCCATTGCCTGTTTTATGTTTTCTATTCCGCAGCCCTTATCGCGTATGCGGATTATAACGGTATTATTTTCTGTTATTCTGACATTGAGATATATTTTCCCGATAGTATCGCGGTAGGCGTGGACAACGCAGTTTGTTACAGCTTCGGAAACAGCAGTCCTTATCTCATTCAGCTCTGCAACGGTAGGATCAAGCTGAGATACGAAGGAGGAAACTGCCGTTCTTGCGAAGGCTTCATTTACCGAACGGCTTTCAAGCTCCACTGACATTTCGTTTATAATTTTCATTTATGAATCGCTCCCTTCCAATACATTCAGCCCTCCGATACCGGAAAGCTGCATCATCCTTTTAAGCTGAGGAGGAACACCCACAACCCTGACCGTACCTCCATAAAGCAGCATCATGCGGTACCTGCCCATGATAAGTCCTATTCCGGAGCTGTCCATGAAGCTGACGCCTGAGAAATCCAGAGCAAGACATGAGGGCTTCTGTTTCTGTATAAGGGCATCGGTATATTCCCGATAACGCCTTGCCGAATGATGGTCGATCTCGCCTGAAAGGAATACGGTAATTCGGTTGTTTCTTATTACTGTTTTTGGCTGCAATTCTTACCCCTCCCGATAGTTTATGTATAAATTATAGTACTTTTGAATTATATATCATGTCAGAATTTCGGAAGT
>CACXDV010000259.1 GCA_902766585.1 uncultured Ruminococcus sp. | reverse complement strand
TTGCTTTTATTCCATAAAAAAGTCATATAATCTTTTTCTGTAATCCGGAGCAGTATCAAAAGCAGCATGACCGTAATCGTGGTACATAAACAAAGTAAAGTTGTCCCTGCCGGAAAAAGCGCCGGCAATTTTCAGAGCAGCATTTTCACCGAGTACCTTATCCCCGTAAACACCTATTGCTAAAACCGGACACATGATCTTATGCAGCTCTGAGGTTATATTGAATCCCTCAATGCCTTCTGCTGATATTATAAAATTCCTTAATTCCTCATCTGTAACTGTTTCAGCGAGCATTATAAGAGCATCACGATTGCTTTCAAAAAAATCCTTAGCATAGATCTTTTCGCCGAAATCAAGAAATAATCCGGTCTTATCTTTTTTCTTGGCTTTTTTGATCCATTCGCCTATCACGCTGAACTGACCGTCATCAACCTCCGAGGCTGAGGAACCGATAATCAGCTTTCTGACGAGTCCGGGATATTCGACAGCAATAAGCTGAGCGATCATTCCTCCCTGTGATGCGCCGAAAAGATAAATGCTTTTTAATCCGACCGCTTCTATTGCCTTAACAGTGTCCTCAGCCATATCCTTTATTGAGCAGTTTTCGGGAAGGTCACTGCGCCTGTCAAAAACATAAACAGTAAAATCCTTTTTCATAATGCTGTATTCATTTTCGACTGCTTCCGCGAAATTGCATACAGGCTTTAAGCTGAGTCCGGGCAGGATAACGAGATCCTTTTTTCCCTCTCCGAAGCAGAAGTAATTCATTTTGAATTTGTCTGTAACAACAGTATTTTTTATCATATCCGTTCTCCTTTTTATGTACTGTCTATTATATTTTAGCTTGCCGCAATAAAAAATACAATAGAATCATTCGTATATTTATACAGTAATATTGCACAAAAACTCATATATGTATCTATCTGATATGTTTTTTCTTGAATAATGAATTTAGCGGTGTTATAATATAGTTGCAGCAATGGTCTTAATTTTTGTATTTGAGGAGGTACTGTTATGAAAAGAATATTATCAGCAGCATTGGGAGCAATTACATTTATGTCATGCTTTTCATTTGCGGCAGCGGCAACAAATGAAACGAGCAGCAGTGATGTAAAGCTGCCGTTTGATCTTGAAGCACCGAAAAATGTCTTTATCAAGTATCTTGATGGAAATGATTCATTCAATTCCTGCAATGTTTCCTACAGTCAGAATAATTCAATGAGTGAGTTTTTTTCAAATTTAGCTGATCCTGATCAGCATGATAAAGTTGTGGAGGAGCTTAATAAGCAGGGAATAGACGATCTATGGGTTCAGCCTCAGATGGACTGGTCGATAGACAGCAGTGACGACTGGCATTATAATAAATATTGGGATACAGACGGCTATGACGAAAATCAGATCCAGAGACTCGGTGACTGGGCATATACGGCGCTTTCATATTATCCGGATCAGACGAATGAATCATGGGTATTCAGAGATTTCGGCAATATTGAGGATCCCGAGGATCGTGTGTGGCATGGAAGTCATAATGGTTCGGATGATTATGACGGCTGGAAGGATGTTCTGAAGGAAGGACAGTATGCGGTAATAAAGACGGATGAAGGTGAAAGCCACGCCAAAATTGACTTTACAAAGCATACTATTCATGTAAGGATGCGTTATCTTGTTATTGTCAGGAAATCAGATGAAGAAAATGGTTTAGTTGATGTTCCCGTAGCATCTGATTGGTCCGGCGAGGCTCTTGTAGGAAAAGATGCCGAGGCTTCAGGTGTTCTGAAAAAGGGAGATATTGATCCTCCTGTAATAACTGACCTCAGAATGACAGATGAGGAATTTAACGGACAGCCGGTAATTGCCTTCAAGCTTGAAGTTCCCGATAAGCTTATCGCTCAGAATACAGAGATAGCTAACAGAGAAGGAAGGATAATCCTTGAAACAGAGTGCAGAGTAAAGGGAAATGATGAATGGAAGGAAATGCAGGGAGACTGGATATTAAAATCAGGAGAAATGAAAGTCACTTTGCTGAATCTTGCCGAAGAGAATAAGGTCATTTCAAAGGACACTCCTGTTGAGCTTCGCTGCCGTTACTATTGTGAGCAGAGTGAAGAGGAACCCTTCTATAGTGACTATTCCGAGGTACTTACCTTCGGAACAAAGGAAATAGACGGCAGAAAAGAATCTGTAGCTGAAAAAAGCAATGACGCATCAGATGAAAAGACAAATGAGGAAAGCGCTGTCAAGGAAGAATCAAAATCTGAAAAGAAATGCAGCGTATGCGGGATATGTCCCGTACAGCCTCTTGGAATATGCCTGTTTATATGGATAGCGATTATTGTTGCTGTGATAATAGTTGTTATTGTAATAATTCTCGCTGTAAATAAAAAGAAATCGAACAAGTAAAAAATGCGCCGGACAAGAAAGCTCTTGTCCGGCGTATCATTATTTTGTAATTTCCTCTAACTGGAGAATTATCTCACTGAAATATCTTGGGGGGATTTTTTCAAGCGGAATAGCCTTTTCATCATCGGCTTCATCATAGACATAGCTTCCGTGTTCAATAGTTCCGGGACGATAGAAGCGGATATTTTCTATAGTCACCTCTTCATTCTCAACGGCAATATATGTACCGCTGAAATGAAGCTCAACAGCATTTCCGGAAAGTGTGAAGCTTCCGTCAGGATTCTTTGATCTATCGGTCACATCCTCACGGTAGAATACATAGAATAAGCCTGCATCCTGTGGGGAACCCTTACTCCAGCCAAGCTTTGAAGCGCGCCCCATAAGCGTAAGCGCGTTTATGTTCTTACCGTTGAAGCGGTCAAGATCAAGCTTTCCGATCTCGTCATCCTTGATACGATATATTGTCTTATTTATCTGGTTGATCGGCTGGATAATTTCATAATCATCAAGCTGTTCCTTCCAGGCGTTTATTTCATCTTCATCAAGTTCGATTGGATGAACAAGACCGATCTTACATTCCTCCGGCAGTTCAAACTCATCCTCATCTACGGTATTGAAGGTACCGTCCTCCATATATCTGAATGTTGTACAATCATTTTCAGTATATGCAGCCCATATCAGCCCTATAGCAAAGGAATGCATTACAGGGTTTTTTACAAATAAGTCAGTCCATGCCTTTTTCTTCCATTTTCTGTCGGCAAGCAAAGCTGTTTCAAGACGAAGCTTCTGAATTGATATTACATTTTTGAGCTGTTTTTTAAGTGCCTTGAATTCGGAATTTGATTGCTTTGCTATCTCCTCATTATCCTTTTTGCCCGGAGCGGGCAGAGTTTTAAGCTTTTTGCCGTTTTCGTCAAAGACCTCAAGTTCAAGTCGTGCTGAGAGGTATACCTTAAATTTCCTTTCGCCGTAATCGAAAATGCGCTCCATATTTTCATCAAAGCCTAAATTCGGAACTATCCTGTCACCCAATTCATCGGCGGTTATACCGAGAATTACCGCGGCATTTTCCATAGCCTCAGAAGCAGCCTTTTTAACCTGCTTTTGTTTGAATTTATGTGCAAGGTTATCGACTGTCATAAGAGCGTATGCGCTGCCGTTAAATGAAATTGCCTTAACAGCCTCGGCTGCAATAGCTCCCCTCATATTTTCTGCCCAATCCTTGATGCATTTCAAAGCTACCTCTACCATTTCATCTCCGCCGTGAATGACAGCAAAATACATTGCCCATTTTGTTTTGGATTCTGCTCCGGCGGCATACCAGCGGTCAAAAATTTCGGCAGCATATTTTTTCAGTTCGCCTTCATTCAGTTCAGCCGCAAGCAAGAAAGCATTTCCGTTTCTGTCCGGTGCGGGCATTGTGCTGTAGCAAAGCAATAATGCCTGCAAATATTTTTCATCTGCCTGTGAGCCGTTATTAAAATGGACCTCAGGCATAGGAGAATCATAAAGCCATGCAATTTTTTTAGCTCTGCCTCCCTTATGGATATCCTCCACAAAGGCAGCAGGAGAGAAAATCGAATCTCCGTTCTCACTTACGCTCAGTGATGAGCTGAGAAGGCTTCTTATCTTGTCAGCAAGCTTAACACTTTTTTCGTTATTTGCTGCCTGTTCAAGCTCTTCACGATATCCTTCGATCCCCCACATTGAGATCGTATCAACAGCAGTTTCTCTTACAGCCTGTTTCTTTGCCGTGAGCATATCCATTATTTCCGGTCTGTATTCCTTATGCTTTGCCAGAACAGCGACCAGAGTTCTGCGTATTTCCTTAGAGCTTTCTCCGCTGAGAGCAAGGAGACGATTTTTATTTTTATTATTTGAATTGGTTTTATCGAGATATTTAATGTAACAGCAGCAGGTATATATCTGATGATCAAGACATTCCTTTTCATATTCGCTGTCATATTTTTCTTCATTTTCCGCCATGATATCAACGATAGCTTCTGTAATGAGCTTTTTACGATCATCAAAATATTCGTTATTAGAATAGATCATCTCAAAGAGCATTATCCTGGTTTCAAGCGGGACATTTTCCTTTACTGCCGCACGGAAAATACTTTTTATTTCATCAGAAACTATTGATTTATCATTGTTGAAAAGACGCAGGATATAGTATTTGATACATTCACTATTCTGTAAAAGCTTTAATGCTACAAATCTGTTGTAAAAATCAGGATACTTTTTCAGCTTTGCAAGCATATTGATTTCATGGATATCAGCATAGTGGTTTGTTTGTTTATTATTAACTATCTTTGAAATAATATCATTAAATATGCTGATACCGGCATTTCCTTCAAGGTAAGTCATGATCTGAGTTCTTAAGGAAGCATCGGAGGTTATCAGCTCACGGTGGATAACCTGCTCGACAATACCTTTTTCTCCATCAAGATGATATTTTTCTTCTGCATCCGGAACGGCTTCTGTCAGTACATCTTTCATTTCATCATAATAATCAAAATAATATCCCGATCTTAATCCTGCGCTCAAGGGCTTTTCCGATAACATGACGGAAATAAAAGCCTCAGGATATTTCTTTGCAAGGAAGCTGAGAAAGCCTGTGGAATTCTGAGCCTGACAGCCTGCGTTTTTGTATTTGAAGGCGTCACAGCTTACTGCGCTTGATACAGCCTGTTCTATAACCGATTGAACAGATATGCTTTCAGAAGCCTCTGCCATATCCGCAAGAAGATCCATATGATTTTCAAAATAATCATGGGGAATATATTGCAGTATAGAAGAAACAACACTTTCCATGTTAAGCGTCAATCTCTTCTTAAGACAATTTTTGATCTTACTGCCGTATGATGCTCCCAAAAAAAGTAGAAGAACAGCGAGTTCAAGCGAATCTGTAGAATGAATACTCTGCGATTCCAGCAGAACAGAGAGCAGATATTTTTCCATTTCCTTAAGCTCACTGTCGGAAAGATCCGTTTCTCTGCGATATGCCAATGCTAAAGAATAAAGCCTTGCCTTTGAAAAAATGTTATCATGAAAAAGACAGTATTTACCTGCTTTATATAAATCGGCAGGATCGTTTCTTGCGTGACCGAGCATTTCTTCGCTGAAATTCCTGTTGCGCTTCATTCCATATGATGAAAGGGCAAGTATTCTGGGTTCGATCTCTTCCTTCGGATATCTCAGCTCATAGGCATGACGGATCCTTGAAAGCTCAGAGTATGTATCATAAAAGAAATAATCGGTATTGGATAAAAATGCTCCAATGGTATTTCCCGCGATAGCGTCAAGAAATAGGATATATCTGTCCGTAAACTCAAAGAATTTATCCTTCGGCATTTTTTGCAGATCAATAAAAAGCATAATACTGTTTCTTTCATATCTGCCTTTATCAAGCTTTCTTTTGGTCAGCTTATCAAGTAATGACAGATCCATCTCGTTTGAAAAATCAAAAAATAAATTTGCGATCTCAAATTCCGTTTCATTGATGCCTATATCGGACAAGGCATTCATAATTTTCTGTTTAATACTGTCATTCTGAGCATTGCCAAGTAAATTCATATTATCGTCCCTTTCGTTTTTATATACTGATAATAATTATACAGCCTGATTTTATAAATAGCAATAGTCTGCACAATTATTTGTGTACAAAAAATTCCGCATATTCAAGACAGGCATGAATATGCGGAAGCATTATTATTCGTTTGCATTAACAGGCTCATTTTTCTTTTTAGGCTTATTAAGAGAATTATTAAGCTTAACAAAAAGATTTGACAGGGGCTTGTATATCATCATGGTTATGCCTGAAACCAAAAGACCTTTTACAAGAGTAAAGGGAACATTAAAAATCAGCAGACATTTTATAAGGTTATCTGAGGCAGGGAGTATTGCCTTATAAAGACTGATGATGATATCCATTTTTCCGCCTGCCCAGAGCTGAGCATAAACAGGATAGACAACAAAATAATTTGAAGGGATACTGATTACCGCCATTGCGAAGGAGCCTATAAGACAAGCGATCAAAGCGCCCTTTTTTGTTTTATTGTACTTATATATCATACCTGCTGTAAATACGAAGACTGCTCCAAGAAGGAAATTGGAAAACTCGCCGACACCGACAGAACTGCCGAAGGGGAGATGGATAAGATTTTTCATCAGACAGATAAGAACGCCCCAAAGCGGTCCGATAACAAATGCGCCAATAAGCTCCGGAAGATCTGAAAAATCAAATTTCAGGAATGAAGGTACAAGCATAGGGATAGGAACTTCAATGTACTGCAGTACGACCGCTACGGCAGTCAGCATAGCTGCAATAGTGAGCTT
>CACXDV010000258.1 GCA_902766585.1 uncultured Ruminococcus sp. | reverse complement strand
TTTCTTCCGGTTTTGAGTTTTCTTCGGGTTTAGTGTTTTCCTCAGCCGGTTTTGAGGCTTCTGTTTCAGACGAAGCGGGATTTATCTCTGCTTCGGAGGCAACGGAGGATTCAGCGGGCTTTGTTTCGGCAGCAGAAGGGGTTTCATTTTTGGACTTCTGATTGCCGGAGGTACTGAACTGAAAAAATTCCTGCGGAATGATCTTTCCGCCGGAACGTATATCCATAGTAAGAACTGTTGCCGAGCCAATGGAGGCTGCAAGAACCAGCGACAAAATAGTTTCTGTAATAATAAGCGTAGATTTTTTCATACAGTCTTTTTCCTTTCAAAATAAATTTATTTATGATCATCTTCCGATACATTTACATCTATACATAATTATATTATACTTTTATTTTGAATTTTGTAAATACCTATTGAAAAATTTACGAATATTTTACTGCGCAGTCCACCCCAAGGGTGCTTCCTACGGGCACCTGCGCTCTGTTGTTCGCGCTTTAGTTCAGTAGTTGTTCTGCTTTTGTTGCGCGAAAAAACTTTTGCGGAATTTCAAGTTCAGTAATATGTTAAGCTATTTCTTTAGTGGTTTTGTTGCTGCTAAAATTATTTCTATGGCATAATCATTATTCGCTAAACAAAAATAACAAAATGAAACAGGAAAGCCACTCAATTGTACATTGAACATTAAAAAAGACCGCTTGCATAATTAAATGCAGCGGCATTTTTTAAGACGATTCGGATACGGATCAGAACTGTACGGATTTACCCTCAGCTTCGCCGTTTACTACATAGTAAGCAACATTGTTCTCGGGCTGGATATAAACATCAAGAGTCTTGATCTTGTCCTTGCCGCCCTCAGCTGCATAGATGCTGTCAACGATGTCACGAACTGCTGTATTCTTGTCATTGAATTCGATTGTGCACTTAATAACAGGCTCACTTGTCTTGCAAGCAGTCTTCTTAGCGGGAGCCTTCTTAACGGGTTCCTCTACAACAGCCTCTGCCTTTACCTCTGCCTTTACAGCCTCTGTAACCTTTGTTTCCTCTGTCTTCTTGGTGGTTGCTTTCTTAGCCATTTCAGTAGCCCTCTTTCTTTCAGATTTGAGTTTGACATATACTATTCCTTCGTACCACTATCCGGTACCATTACGATTATAACTGTATTTTTTCTTTTTGTCAAACATTTCCTTATTATTTCTTACACTCTAACGATTTTATTATAGGATAAGACAAATATTGGTGTCCATTATCGGTTACAATTGTATATTTAGATGAATAAAAAACGCATTATAAGAGTGTTTTGCTTCATCTGTCAAGAACATGATGAGCATAGGTCGAAAGCCGGTAGATGTTCTTTGATACTAAGGGCAGATTTTTATGTATTCTGAGAGCGCGGTGCTCGTAGGTATTTGCATAGCTTAACGCAAAACCGATAAGAAGCCAGAATATGAGAACTCTGTATGAAAGGTCTGCTATCAGTGCGACCTCAAACATTGAATAAACACAATATCCGGCGCAGAAGGCGGTAATGTACATCAGTACCCTTCCGTCACGGCGGTTATAGCTTCTGTAGCGGAAAACAGCCTTGAGCATAGTCTTTCCTATCGTTACCGCAAGCACCATGAATGAAAACAGTCCGATAATGCCGTAGCTGATAAGTACGGTAAGAAGACCGTTGTGCAGGTCTCCGTATTTGAAGCCTCCGAAATATATTTTTCCGTAATCAACGATATTTTCCTTGCCGACACCGAATAGCGGGAATTTTTCAAAAAGTATCAGGGATTGTTTCCAGAGCTTGTAGCGTCCGCTGTCAATATTTTTGTTCTGATGCTCAAAGCTTGTGGGTACTTTCTGAGGATTAGGCTTAACGGTAACACTTCCGTCGGGCGTTGCGACCTCCTGTGATATTTTCGCGGGAGGCTCTGTAGAACGAAGCGCAAGAGTGACTCCGTGCTGGAGCAATGTCCTGCCTCCGAGAAGAAACGCGCCGATAAGAGTACAGCAAAGTCCGAGCGCTATTATCCTGAAAATGAAATTGAGTATCGTAGGCTTATAGCCCCTGAAGAGAGCATAGAAGGCGATAAAGCACAGATAAACCGCAAGCATCAGGATAGAACCGTTGGAATCTGTCAGAAACAGGGCAGCCGTATCAAGTGTGATACAGAAAATATAATAGATAAGCTTCGGAACAGAAAGCTTATGTACAGCCTTTTTCATCACTATGAGTATATTGGAGAAGATAATGCCCATGAGCGCATAAAAGGCAGTAACATTTGCATTGAAAATGATACCGACAAAGCGGTTTTCATGTATTACGAAGGCATCACCGTTTATCTCAAAGCCCGAAGGAAATATCACAAGAAGCACAAGTCCCGCTGCCATGATTATCAGGGTAAAAAGATTCAGCAGCTCTAATAATTTTTTCATTTCTCTGCGGCAGGCATTTTTGCTTTTGCCTGTGTGTATCCCGTAGAAGAATATTATGCAGAAGACCATGAAAAGCCATATGTAAATATTACGGAAGAAATTGCTGCCGATATTCAGAAAACAGCTTAACAGCGTACACCCCAGAAATAAATATACGCACCTTCTGTTTCTCATTCGGAGGATGTGCCGCTTATATATCATTTTATAGCCGAAAAGCCATGCGCCCCATATCATAAGTACGCCTGCGAGTATATAAAAAAAATCTCTTATCAGGCACAGAGACGCAAAGAAAAAACTCATTATAAAAAAAAGACGGAAGTGTTCTTCGCTATTGATAAATTTTCCTGCAAAATGAGAAAGCCTGTCCTTCATTTTTGCATACCTCCGTTCCTTAAAAATATTGTTATTTTGATTAAATTATACATCACGGCGCTGATAAATTCAATTAAAAAAACAGCTTTGCCGATAAATTGCCAAAATGACTAAAATACAGATAAAATCGGTAATAATAATTACAAACAGGGAGAAGAATATAAGTTTTTTATTACAAAGCAGAAAAATATCCCTCTGCATGGTTGAAAGTCTGAGCATATTATGGTAAAATCAGGGGGACGAAATATTTTTTCTTTGATAATTCATTAAGGAAGGGGAAATCATTATGTGCGGATTATGCGGTTTTACGGGAGAGGTAATAGACCGTGACGAGGTCCTGAAAAACATGACAGATGTTATTACCCACAGAGGTCCCGACAGTGTGGGCTATTATAAGGACAGCAGGATATCAATGGGCTTCCGCCGTCTGAGTATTATCGACCTTGAGGGAGGACACCAGCCTATATATAACGAGGATAAGTCATTAGTGCTGATGTTCAACGGAGAGATATATAATCATCCCGAGCTTCGTGAAGAACTGAAAGCCTGCGGTCATACCTTTTATACCAATACTGATTCCGAGGTGCTTGTGCATGGCTTTGAGGAATGGGGAGAAAAGCTTCTCAACAGACTCAGGGGAATGTTCGGCTTTGCCATATACAACAAAAAGGACGGTTCGGTTTTTATTGCGAGGGATTTCTTCGGTATAAAGCCGATGCATTATGCGGTAATTGACGGAGAGCTGATATATGCCTCCGAAATAAAAAGCATACTTGAGCATCCGAAATATGTAAAGAAATTCAATTATAAGGCGCTTGATAAATATCTTTCATTTCAGTATGTTGTACCGCCGGAGACATTTTTTGAGGGGATATACTGCCTGCTTCCGGGGCATTTCATGTGGTTCCGCGACGGAAAGGTACGCACAACAAGATATTTTGAAGCAACCTTCGAGCCGGATGAAAATATCAGCGAGAAGGAGGCTGTCGATAAGATAGAGGCAGCTTTTGAAAATTCCGTAAATGCACATAAGATAAGTGATGTTGAGGTCGGCTGTTTCCTTTCAAGCGGAGTTGACAGCAGTTATGTTTCAACCTATTTTGCGGATCAGAAGACCTTTACGGTCGGCTTTGATTTCGGCGAAAGGTACAATGAAATAAGCTGGGCTCAGGGACTTTCAAAGGAAATAGGAGTTGACCATTATACCCACCTTATAGGCTCCGAGGAATTCTGGTCAGCCGTTCCAAAGGTACAGTATCATATGGATCAGCCTCTTGCGGATCCGTCTTGCATAGCCCTGTACTTTGTATCAAAGCTTGCGAGCGAATATGTAAAGGTAGTGCTTTCAGGCGAGGGAGCAGATGAACTGTTCGGAGGCTACACTGTATATAACGAGCCTCATGTATTCAAGGTATATCAGAAAATGCTTCCCGAAAAGGTAAGATATGCTCTTGCAAGAAAGGCAAAGAAATGGCCTCATGTCAAGGGCAGAGGATATGTCATCAGAGGCGCAAGAAAGACCGAGGACAAATTCATCGGAAACGCATTCATGTATGATGATGAGGAAAAGAAGCTCATACTCAAGGATAAATCTATCGTTACACGTCCCCAGGAGCTTTGCAGAAAGTTCTATGACAGGGTAAAGAACTATGATGAAGTAACGAAGATGCAGTATCTTGATATTAACCTCTGGATGGTGGGAGATATCCTGCTCAAGGCGGACAGAATGAG
>CACXDV010000257.1 GCA_902766585.1 uncultured Ruminococcus sp. | reverse complement strand
CTCTGCAGGGATACATCCGCCGGAAGGACCGCCTGTCTGAGCTGCCTTGAATTTCTTGCCGTTCGGGATACCGCCGCCGATCTCTTCAATGATCTCACGCAGAGTTGTACCCATAGGAATTTCAACAAGACCAACGTTTGTGATCTTACCGCCGAGAGCAAATACCTTTGTGCCGCGGCTTGTCTCTGTTCCGATAGATGAATACCACTTGCTGCCCTTATAGATGATCTGAGCGATATTAGCATATGTTTCAACATTATTAAGTACTGTGGGCTTGCCAAACAGACCCTTTACTGCCGGGAACGGAGGACGCGGACGAGGCTCGCCTCTGTTGCCTTCGATTGATGTCATAAGAGCTGTTTCCTCACCGCATACGAATGCGCCTGCGCCGAGTCTGATCTCAAGATCAAAGTCAAAGCCTGTTCCGAGAATGTCCTTGCCGAGGAAGCCGTATTTCTTAGCCTGCTCGATAGCAATGCTGAGTCTCTGTACAGCTATAGGATACTCTGCACGAACATATACAAAGCCGTGATGTGCGCCGATAGCATAACCTGCTATTGCCATTGCTTCAATGATACACTGCGGGTCGCCCTCAAGAATGGAACGATCCATGAATGCGCCGGGGTCACCTTCATCGGCATTACATGCAACATGCTTGATATCTCCGGGAGAAGCCTTTGCGAACATCCACTTTCTGCCTGTGGGGAATCCGCCGCCGCCTCTTCCTCTGAGGCCTGAATCAAGCACTTCCTTGATAACTTCATCAGGAGTCATGCTTGTAAGAGCCTTATAAAGAGCCTGATAACCGTCGAGTGCGATATATTCCTCGATATTTTCGGGATCTATAACGCCGCAGTTACGCAGAGCAATTCTCATCTGCTTCTTATAGAAGTTAGTCTCTGAAAGCGGTGTGATGGAACCGTCTTCATGAACTGTTTCCTTATAAAGAAGCTCTTTTACTACATTACCGTCTTTAAGGTGTTCCTTTACTATTCTTGCAACGCCCTCGGGTGTAGCCTGTGAATAGAAAGAGCCTTCGGGATAAACGATCATGATCGGGCCGAGTGAGCAAAGACCGAAGCAGCCTGTCTTTACTACAAGTATCTCATCCTCGATACCGTTTTCTTTAAGAGCTGCCTCAAGAGCTGCGATAACCTTTTTACTTCCTGATGAAGTACAGCCTGTACCTCCGCAGACAAGTACCTGCTTACGGTACTGAGTATGCTTTGCAAGCTCTTCGCCCTTTTCCCTAACTACCTTACGAACCATTACAAGTTCTTCATGTTCTTTTTTGATCTTATTGAGTTCTTCAAGTGTCATTACTTAGCTCCCCCTTCCTGATCCTGATATTTTTTAAGGATACTTGCAACTTCCTTGGGGGTAAGCTTTCCATATACATCCTCATCGATCATCATTACAGGTGCAAGACCGCAGGCACCTACACAACGGCAGGAATCAATCGAGAACAATCCGTCCGGTGTACACTCACCGCTCTTGATTCCGAGTAAGTTTTCAATCTCAGTAAGGATCTTATCTGATCCCTTAACATAACATGCCGTACCAAGACAGACACTGATCCTGTGTTTGCCCTTTGGTGTGAGACTGAAACGTGAATAGAATGTTGCTACGCCGAATACCTCACTGAGTGACACACCAAGTCCGTCAGCAACCATCTGCTGGACTTCTATCGGGAGATAACCATAGATCTCCTGTGCCTCATGGAGTACGGGCAACAATGCTCCGGGAACTTCCTTATTCTGTGCAATAACAGACATAAGCTGCTCTTCCTGAGCTTTTGTTCCCTGGAAGGTTAGGGAATTTTCTGCCATAGGATATTCCTCCATTTTCTTAAATTTATATATAAGAATATATAATTAATATAATCATTATACATCATTTATCAGAAAAATACAAGTGATTTTTTTATAATTTCGACAAAAATTGTTTTATGTTTACTTTATAATTTACCATGGTAATTATATTATATTATCATAATGCAAACTTAGGCATTTTATCGCAGTTTTGCATTATTCACCTCTCGGCAGCATATGTATGCGGCACTCGGACGGCGCCTCCCACGGCAGAAGCGGAAGAGAATTATCCCTTGGATTTGCCATATTTTTGAGATAATAAGAAAGATATCTTTCCGGATCAAGACCGTTTGCCTTTATTGTCCGCAGTATACTCATTATAATAACAGTCCTGCGATAATCATTATTATTCTCTACCATGCGGATCACAGGTCCGTCAGCTGTAAATCCGGACAATTCTTCAAGACAGATCTCATTGTCATACGTTGTTCTGAT
>CACXDV010000256.1 GCA_902766585.1 uncultured Ruminococcus sp. | reverse complement strand
CCGCAGAGTAACCGGTACTTGCGCTCGTCATCAGCGTGAGCTTACAGTTGCTATCAAGCGTGCAAGATATCTTTCACTTCTCCCCTACACCAGCGACTGATCATAGCTAATAAAGACCGATGCTTTCATCTGCATCGGTCTTTTTTCACAAAAAGGAGAGTTCTTATGAAATTCAATTATAATACGCACCGTACCTGCTCACGCTCGATCGAAATTGAGCTTGACGGTGAGATAATCAAATCCGTTCGCTTCAACGGAGGCTGTAACGGTAACACTCAGGGCATTTCCGCTATTGTAAAAGGTATGAATGCCCGTGATGTCATTGAACGCTTTAAGGGCATTGACTGCAACGGCAGAGGTACATCTTGTCCCGATCAGCTTGCCACAGCACTCGAAAAAGCCCTTGAACAATAAATGAACCCCCGACAGCTCTGAACTGTCGGGGGCTTTATTATAGGAGAAACCATTAATGAAAACTCTTAAAAGTTATAATATTTCGGCATTGGAATCAGTCCAATCTGTACTAATCCGTGAGCTAAGCTCCAAAGCTGAATATTACATTGGATTCAGTCCTATCTTTATAGAATTTATATAATAAGCAAAACTTGCGATAAACCTATTCCACCCAGGAACTGTGTTTGGTGTACGAAAACATAACCGCTACACCTTCGACGCTGTTTACGTCTTAACACTTTATTCTGAAAGCCGTCCCTACCACGGCTCACATATGTACGACCTGTACACCGTATCAAATGCGGAACCTCCCGGATAAAACGGTACATTCAAACTGTTCAGCCTATATAGTATCTTTTCCGATCCCGGAGCGTTGATACCAACGCAGAGTAACAAAGCAACCGCAGTACTAAGGCTCAATGCATAATGTTGCGGAGCTTCTATTCAATTGTAAACTCTCGTGAAAGCTGTCCTCGCCGCCTCAAACGCTGTCGGCAGCCGGCCTTTATCGCCAGACCCTTCTTACAGGTCAAAGACATCATTATGAGCTCACAGCTATATACTGTACATGAAGCGTTTACCGACCGTTGCCGCCTGCTAAGCCAAGCGGGGCTGTAGGTAAATCAACTCAAAAAGGAGATCTATAATTATCTTTTCCCTGTAGAAGACTTTACACCAAGAGCAATTACGGTATGAAAAACCGGTTCCGATTCGCCCATTGGAGCTTGCCTCCCTTCGTGTATTAGACACATCAGAACTAAATCCCGCAGTCAAGGTATTTTGTGTTCCGATTTATCTTGAATATATTATAGCACATATTTGTAAAATGTCAATATTTTTTTTGAACTTTTTGAATATTTTTTATTTTTTGAACAAATTATTCAATGGTCTTGACAAGAACGCAAATAAAGTATAGAATAGAAATATGATGGATAGAAATGTGCTGACAGACTGCTTGTCCGCAGTATGTTCATATCCATTAAATAAATTTAAGGAGAGATAATCATGAGTGATAAAGAAAAGCTTACCCCTGAAGAAGAAGAGGATATGGAAACTGTTGACCTTATTTCCCTTCAGGATGACGAAGGCAACGAATATGAATTTGAGGTACTTGATGAGATAGATTACAAGGACGGACATTACTATGCTCTTATGCCGACCTTCGATCTCCCCGATCAGGATATCGAATCAGGAAGCACCTATATGATCTTTGAGGCTGTTGAGGACGAAAACGGCGAACCCCAGCTTGCTGAGATCGAGGACGAGGAGCTCCTTGATGAGATAGCAGAGATCTTTGAGGACAACTTCGATTCATACGAAAACGAGGAAAATTAATTTCCGAAATAAACAAATTTCTCTTGATTTTCGTTTGCATATGTTGTATAATATAAGCGAACAGAGAGAGTATAAATTGTTTATATTGTCTGCCTAATACGTATATGTGTCTAAAATAACCCTACAACCTTTAAATCGGGAATCCGGCTCCTGTAACGGACTTCAGACCTCCTGCTTATGCAGACGAAGGGAGTATGAAATTATGGGGAGGATACCCACCTGCTTATCTCGTAGGCAGGTTATTATTGACATTTACGGTTAGGCGGACTTTCATTTTTTGGGTACAGCTTGCTGTACCTTTTTTTCATGTCATTTCTATTACAATATTGTAGTTGCAATAGGAATACATTTATACTATAATATTTTTAGTCTTAAAAAGACAGATTATGTAATTTGTATAAGCGAGGTGAACCGTATGGCAGAAGCTAAACTAAAAAAGAATAATATAAAGCTTACTATTTTTATCGTTGCACTGATACTGATAATTGCTGCTGCTGCTTCCTGGCTGACGGTATACTTATTCTATCAGAATAATGAAACAGACAAAAAATTTACAGCATCCTTCATTACATCCGAGGTAGTAAAAAAAATGAATTATGAAGGACTGTCCGAGATAAATTCCTCCAATGTAAAAAACTATTATCCGATAAATGATGATATAGCGGATGACAGCTCAATGTATATTTCCACTCACGCAGATGTATTTAACGAGATAGCGTGTTTCAGGCTCAATTCAAAGGATGATATAGATAAGCTCGACAGCATTATAGACCAGTATATAGCAGACAAGGCATCAACCTATCAGAACGTAAACGAAAACGCCCTCAGCATACTGAATACCAGCAAAAAGAGCGTTATCTATCCTTATTATTTTGTTGCTATGACAACCGACAGCGAAGCGGCAGTAAACGCTTTTGAAAGCATTGTCTCCCCCGGTTCAAAAAACTCCGGACGTTCTTAAATAAAAACACCGCAGTTCACTCAGTGGACTGCGGTGTTTTTTATGCCTGTTCAGGCTTTATTATTTTATAAGGCTTACTCCGTCCATTTCCTCGGGCTGCGGGAGTCCAAGAAGCTTAAGCATAGTCGGAGCTATATCTGCAAGTCTGCCGCCGTCACGGAGCTCACAGGGGTGATTAACAACAGCAAACGGTACAAGATTTGTTGTATGAGCTGTGAAGGGTTCTCCGTTTTCGTCAAGCATCTTATCGGCATTACCGTGGTCTGCTGTGATAAGAACAACGCCGTCCATTTTTGTAACAGCCCTTACTACCTGTCCGACACAATCATCAATAGCCTCTACAGCCTTTACAGCTGCTTCAAATACGCCTGTGTGTCCGACCATGTCGCAGTTGGCAAAGTTTAGTATTACAACATCATACTTACCGCTTTCAACACGCTCTACAACATTCTTTGTAACATCATAGGCGCTCATTTCGGGCTGAAGGTCATATGTTGCAACCTTCGGTGAAGGGATAAGGCATCTGTCCTCACCCTCGCTCTCCTTTTCGACACCGCCGTTGAAGAAGAATGTTACATGAGCATACTTTTCCGTCTCGGCGATTCTGAGCTGAGTAAGTCCCTTTGAAGCTATATACTCGCCAAACATATTTGTAAGCTTCTGAGGCTTAAATGCGACCTCGACATTGGGCATTGTAGCGTCATACTGAGTCATGCATACATATGTAAGCGGGAAGAAACCGTTTCTTCTTTCAAAGCCGTCAAAGCTCTCATCAACGAATGTACGGGTTATCTCTCTTGCTCTGTCGGGACGGAAGTTATAGAAAATAACACTGTCGCCGCTCTTGATTGCTGCACCCTCAACGCAAACCGTCGGAATAACAAATTCGTCAGTCACGCCATCATCATAGGAATTGCTGATCGCCGCAACAGCATCGGCAGCCTTTTTGCCCTCACCGTAAACAAGAGCAGAATAAGCCTTTTCCACTCTGTCCCAGTTATTATCTCTGTCCATAGCATAATAACGTCCGGAAATGGTCGCAATCTTGCCCAGACCTATTTCTTCAAGCTTTTTGCTGCATTCGATAATATAATCCTTTGCGCTTGAAGGAGGAACATCTCGTCCGTCAAGGAAAGCATGAACATATACAGTCTTAACACCCATTTTCTTTGCCATTTCAACAAGACCGTAAAGATGCGTCATATGGCTGTGAACTCCGCCGGGTGAAAGAAGTCCCATAAAATGAAGTGCCTTGCCGTCCTCGGCAGCATTCTTCATAGCGGCAGCAAGAGCCTCGTTCTTCATTACAGAACCGTCCTTGATTGCCTTGGTTATACGGGTAAGTTCCTGATATACGACGCGGCCTGCGCCGATATTGGTGTGACCTACCTCGCTGTTGCCCATCTGACCGTCAGGAAGACCTACATCCATTCCTGATGCGGCAATAAGTCCCCACGGGTTAGTTGAAAAAATATGCTCCATATTCGGCTTTTTTGCTGTACGGATAGCATTTCCGTAATTTGTGCCGATTCCGAAGCCGTCAAGTATCATTAAAACTAAAGGCTTTTTCATAGCTGATTCCTCACTTTATTATTCTTTAAGGACAAGAGCCCGAACTGCGGAATTGCAGTCCGAAGCCCTGTTAATTATCTCATTTGCTTGCTTCCTCAAGAAGTACGCCGAAATCAGCAGCCTTAAGTGATGCGCCTCCGATAAGTCCGCCGTCAACATCAGGCTGAGCAAGAAGACCGGCACAGTTCTTCGGATTCATTGAACCGCCGTACTGGATAGTAACTGCATCTGCTGTAGCCTTATCGTAAAGCTTTGCAAGTGTCTCACGGATGAATGCACAAACCTCCTGTGCCTGCTCATCGGTTGCAACCTCACCTGTTCCGATCGCCCATACAGGCTCATAAGCGATAATTGTCTTTTTGATATCCTCAGCCGATACGCCTGCAAGGTCAAGCTTGATTTGAGTGGAAATAACTTCCTTAGTGATATCAGCCTTTCTCTCTGCAAGAACCTCACCTACGCAAACGATAGGCTTGAGTCCTGCTGCAAGAGCTGCCTTTGTTCTGAGATTAACTGTCTCGTCTGTCTCGCCGAAATACTGTCTTCTTTCGCTGTGACCGATAATAACATACTCAACGCCGATCTCTGTAAGCATTGCTGCTGAGATCTCGCCTGTATAAGCACCGCTCTCCTTAAAATGTACATTCTCTGCGCCGACCTTGATATTTGTGCCCTTAGTAAGCTCTACTGCTGTCTCAAGGTTTGTAAAGGG
>CACXDV010000255.1 GCA_902766585.1 uncultured Ruminococcus sp. | reverse complement strand
TACCAAAGAAAGCAGTACAGCAGCATTTTTTCATATAACGGAAAAATATTTAAGCACGGCGATCAGTATAAGCTGTAAAACTATCATAACCGGAATACCGATCATAAACTTAGGGTGCTTGGTTTTATGATGTATCACCTTCATAGTAATAAACATACCTACGCTCCCGCCTACGGCAGAAATAAGCATCAGGTCTCTTTCACGCACCCTCCGCCTGTGCTTTTTTGCAGCATTTTTATCAATTACTGTAACCGCAGACGCAAGGATATTCACGATCAGGATATAGAACGCAAGTATAGTCACAGCTTTCATACCGAAAACCTCCGTAATATCATTTGCATTTCCAGATATGGCTTGACATAGGCTCTATAAGGCTTCCTCCGCCAAAGTCATGCTCTTTGCCCGTAACAAGATCATCCGCAAGACCGTAGCCGGCATCAAAATGAGCTGTAAAGGGCTGGTCGTCTGCATTTATAGCAACAAACACCCTCTCACCCTCAAAATCTCTCTGTATCACACACTGCTTGTTTGTGAGAACAGGTATCTTTATATCTCCGTAGCAAAGCGCCTTACATTCCCTGTGAGCCTTTGCAAGATTGCGAATATGCTCTGTGAGCCAGTTTTCTTCGGGCTTGTCAAAGGCAGGTCTGAGTGCAGGATCGCCGTCCTTCTTATCTGCCTTTGTTCCCCATTCGCTTCCGTAATATACGCATGGAATACCCGGCATACCGAACAGCATCGTATATACCAGCGGAAGATGTCCGGGATTTGAAAGAATACTTGCGATACGGGTAACATCATGGTTATCAGCAAAGCAGAGAAGATGCATACCTCTGTACTGGCACCACTGCTCAGGACCGAAGCGGTTCTTGAGCGAATGACATATCTCAAACATATTCATTGAATTGAAGCTTGAGAAAAGTCCCTTATAACATTCATAATTTGTTGCGGAATGGAGCATTTCGGGATTTACCCAGCGGGAATAATCACCGTGGAGAAGCTCGCCGATGAGGAAAAAGTCCTCTCTCAGACCACAGGTAAAGCTTCTGAGCCTCTTAAGAAAATCAAAATCAAGACAATATGCAACATCAAGCCTGATACCGTCTATGCCGAAATAATCTATCCAGAATTTCACTGAATTGAGGATATGATCTACAACGGCAGGATTGCGGAGATTGAGCTTAACAAGGTCATAGTGACCTTCCCAGCCCTCATACCAGAGTCCGTCATTATAACTGCTGTTTCCGTCAAAATTGATATTGAACCAATCCTTATAGGGCGAATCCCACTTCTTTTCACAGACATCCCTGAACTGTGGGAAGCCTCTGCCGACATGATTGAATACGCCGTCAAGAACAACTCTGATACCCTTTTCATGGAGCTTATCGCAGACCTCCTTGAAATCCTCATTAGTACCCAGACGGCAATCTATTTTACAATAATCCCTTGTGTTATATCCGTGTGTATCGGATTCAAAAACGGGTGAAAAATAAACGGCATTACATCCAAGCTCTGCTATATGGTCTACCCAATCAAGTACCTTAAGTATACGGTGTTCCTGTACTCCGTCATTTTCAAACGGCGCTCCGCAAAGTCCCAACGGATAGATCTGATAAAATACCGCTTCATAACCCCAATGCTTCATAGAAAATTTTCTTCCTTTCAGTTTTCAAAAATCAAAGGAACGGCACCTACGCATACGGGTAAGCGCCGTTTCCTGAGATATAATATCATAATTTTAGCATTATGTCAATACTTGTATGAAAAATAATGACTTTTTTGTCAACTCCTACAAAAATCCTTTATTACCTCTGTAACCCTGTCCGCACAGATATCATGCAGAAGCTCATGCCGGCAGTTTTTGAACAGAACGAATTTAACATCAGCATCCTTATCTGTCAAGCGGTCATAGACCTTCTTGACGCCGTGACCGTAATCTCCGATGGGATCGTCCTTTCCGGAAACGAGCAGTATCGGCTTTTTTATCACAGATGAAGAGAACCATTCATTCCTGTTTGCCATTCTGCTGAGCTTTACAAGGTCTATCAGAGCTGAAACGGTAAAGAAGTAATTGCAGAATTTATCATTCCTGTAAATATCTCTTTCCTCCTTGATTGTGCTGAGCCAGCTGAAACGGTCATCCTGCTCAAAATGAGTGGTATAATTTCCGAACATGAGAGAATAAGCTATCTCAGAAATAAAGCGGGAGCCGTGTATACGCTTTTCGCCCCTGAGAAATGCCTCTCCGACACCCGAAATAGGCTGAGGTCCGCCTGTTCCCATAATTATAAGCTTATCCTGCATACAATATTTTTCAGCGGCAAGACGGGCAATAAAGCTGCCCACGCTGTGTCCCATAAGAAAGAAGGGAGCGTGTACCGGATAATCAGCTTTTACGGCATTTGCAAAAACAGCGACGTCATCAACAAGATATTCCCAGCCGTTCTCATAGGCTATAAAGCCAAGCTCGGAATCATCTCTTGCAGTTTTGCCGTGACCTAAGTGGTCATATCCGAAAACAAGATATCCCTACTCTGCCATTGAACGGCAGAATTTATCATATCTTCCTATGTATTCGGCCATATCGTGTACGACCTGAAAAAATCCTTTTATCTCTCCCTCGGGACAATAGATAAGTCCGTGAAGCTTATGATCTTTATCTGATGAAAGTACATATTTTTCTATAACATTGATTTCCATAATTATCTGCTCCATTTAATTCAAAGTCTTACTCTGCCTACAGCCTTATACCAGCCGTCAAGCAATTCTTTTCTTCTGTCATCCATCATTTCAGGTCTGAAGCCTTTACCGCTCCTGCACAGGCTCAGCACCTCTTTTTTGCTTTCAAAAAAGCCCGCCGTAAGCCCCGCAAGAAATGCCGCGCCGAGTGAGGTAGCCTCCTTTGAAAGCGGTCTTTGCACCTCCATAGCAGAAATATCAGCCTGAAACTGCATAAGAAAGGCATTTGCGGCAGCTCCGCCGTCTGCTTTGAGAACGCTTATTCTTTTTCCGCTGTCTGCCTCCATAGCGGAAATAAGCTCCTCCGTCTGATAGGCTATAGATTCCACAGCAGCCCTGATAATATGCTCTGTTTTTGTTCCTCTTGTAATGCCTGATATCATGCCTCTTGCGTCCATATCCCAATACGGCGCGCCAAGTCCCGCAAAGGCAGGAACAAAATATACTCCGCCCGTATCCTTTGCCTTTACGGCGAAATACTCACTGTCCGCCGCATCACGGATAAGTCCCAGCCCGTCCCTGAGCCACTGCAATACCGCGCCTCCGATAAATACGCTGCCTTCAAGGGCATACTGGAAGGGTTCTCCCTTAAGTGACGCCGCCGCTGTCGTTAGAAGCCCGTATTTGCTGTATACAGGCTTTTCTCCGGTATGCTCAAGCAAAAAGCAGCCTGTGCCGTAGGTCGTCTTTGCCTCGCCCGAATTGAAACAGCCCTGTCCGAAAAGCGCTGCCTGCTGGTCGCCTGCTATACCGCATACAGGTATCTGTGCGCCCATGATATTTACATATCCGTATAATTCTGAGCTGCTGCATATTTGGGGGAGCATACTGCGGGGTATACCGAAATAGCTTAACAGCTTTTCGTCCCATTCACCGCTTTCAAGATTATAAAGCATTGTACGGGAGGCATTTGTCCTGTCAGTCACGTGTACCCTGCCGTCCGTAAGCTTCCACAGAAGCCATGTATCTATCGTACCGAAAAGCAGTTCGCCTTTTTCTGCCTGCTCACGGCATCCGCTTACATTGTCGAGTATCCATTTTATTTTTGTCGCGCTGAAATAAGCATCCGCCTTGAGTCCGGTAGTTTTGCCTATATATTCCTCCATGCCGTCGGAGACTATCCTACGGCAGATATCCGCTGTTCTTCTGCACTGCCAGACTATGGCATTGTATACAGGTCTGCCTGTTTTTCTGTTCCAGACAACAGTTGTTTCGCGCTGATTGGTAATGCCTATTCCGGCTATTTCATCCGGAGATATTCCGCTTTTGGCAATACATTCGGTCATTACGGCATACTGGTTCGCATATATTTCCATAGCGTCATGCTCTACCCAGCCCGTATGCGGGTATATCTGAGTAAACTCATGCTGTGCAGAAGCCACTGTTTCTGCCTGTTTATTGTAGAGTATCGCCCTTGCGCTCGTTGTACCCTCGTCAAGTGCTAAAATATATTTTTTCATTTCCGGCACCCCATATCAATATCTGTCGGTGATAGGAGTAACTGTTCCGTCGTGATGACGAAGCTTATCTATATATTTGATAGCCTTTCCGCATCCGTTCACAACACAGTCCGATGGAGCATCGGCAACCGTTACTCTGAGGTCTGTCGCTACCTTGATAAGAGTATCAAGACCTACTATCTGTGAAGCTCCGCCGGTGAGAACTATTCCGTCCGAATAAATATCACCGATAAGCTCAGGCGGTGTTTCCTCAAGAACATCCTGTACCTGACGGACTATCGCATCGGCAATATCCCTCAGAGGCTCTACCATTTCTTCGGAACGCAAATCAACCCACATCGGCATACCGGTTATCATATTCCTTCCCTTGATACGGTGCGTACCCGCTGCCATACCCGGAACGACACAGCCGATATTCATTTTTGCTTCCTCTGCTGTGCGCTTTCCGATAAGCATATTATACTTGCGCTTAACATATTTGATAATCTCTTCATCCATAGCATTTCCTGCCTGCTTTATTGAACGGGAAACTGCTATACCGCTGAGTGAGATAACAGCTAAATCGGTAGTACCTCCGCCGACATCAACAACAAAATTTCCGTGAGGTCCCGCAATATCAAGTCCTGCACCGAGCGCCGCCGCAACAGGCTCCTCAATAAGACATACCCTTCTTATTCCGGCACAGCTTATTGCATTGACAACAGCTCTTTTTTCAACATCCGTTATCTCTCCGGGAACACAGGCTACCGCACGGGGCATACCTATCTTTGAGGAAACGACCTTTTTAAGAAATATGGATATCATAGCCTCAACAAGACCTAAATCCGATATAACTCCCCCGTTGATAGGATACATTGCATTAAAGCGGTCTGACGTTCTTCCGAGCATATGATAGGCTTCCTCGCCTACAGCAAGGATACTTTCATCCTCAAGATTCACGGTTATGACAGACGGCTCATCTACTACCTTTCCCTTATTCTGTAAAAAAATCCTCGTCCTTGAGGTTCCCAGGTCAATTGCTACATCAATTCCCATATTACGGCTCCTTTCCGTTCTTTGCTTTCGCTGCAATATCAATATATCGATTGGAGTTTCCGAAGGAATATCCCTTTACAATGGCTATAGCACCGCAAAATACCCTTTCGGCTCCGTTATCCTTCAATACCCTGCTGCATCTTGAAAGGGTAGTGCCTGTTGTCATAACATCATCTATCAGCAATATCTGTTTTCCCTTGACAAGAGATGCATCTATTATATGAAATGAATCATCCTCATCGGTAATACGCTTTTCAAAGCTTTTAAGATGCTGTTCGGCTGCTCCGTCATCACGATAAAGCACCTCCGCGAAGGGCTTCTCCAAAAGCTCCGCTGTCATTCTTGCAACCAGCTCGGCTTGATTATAGCCTCTTTTCTTTCTTCTGTCACGGCTCATGGGCACACAGGTTATAAATTCAAAGCTCATATCCTTTGAATAGACATTCCTTATTGAACTTGCCAAAGCTGCTGCAAAGCTGTTTGTATTAAATTTTTTACCCCGGTATTTATACTGTGCTATTGCCTTTCTTATCACCGAACTGTAGGTGAATGGCGCAACACATATTTCTCCCGTTACAAGCGGTTCTATCCGCGGTGTTTCGGGGAATTTTGCCCTGCATACAAGACATTCCGTCATATCATATTTCAATGCTGCGGAACAATACGGGCACTTCGGGGGATATATCAAGCTTATCAGCCTGTTCATTCTGAACTCCTCTCCAAAAAAAACCTCAAGCCCGAATACCTTCTGGTTTTTTTATTATTATCTACCATATACTTTAATGTTGATACATTTCCGACTAAAATTATTATTTCTCTTGCGCGGGTAACGGCGGTATAAAGAAGATTCCTGTAATAAAGCTGTGAAGGTCCCATATACATGGGCATAAGCACTGCGCGGAATTCACTTCCCTGACTTTTATGCACTGTTGCTGCATATGCAAGATCCACATCAAGAAGCTGTTCACGCTGATATGATACCACCTTATCATCAAAGCGTATCTCTGCATTTCCGGAATTTTTTTCTATTGATATTATTACACCTATATCACCGTTATATATACCTGCTCCGTCCGAGCCGTCATCTCTTTCCCAGGGGAGATCGTAATTATTCTTTGTCTGCATTACCTTATCCCCCACCCTGAGAGTATAAACGGGCATTTTCACTTCACTTTTGGTTTTATCAGGGGGATTTATTATTCCCTGTATACGCCTGTTTATCTCCGTTACTCCAAGCGCACCCTTGCGTCCGGGACAAAGTATCTGTATATCACTCAGGGGACTGTAATTATAGGCTGCGGGGAGCCTTCTTATGTAAAGGTCAACAAGCTTGCTGCAAATGTCCTCCGGCCCGCTTTCCGATATAAAGAAAAAATCCTTATCCTTTTTCATTAGATCGGGCATTTCACCATGTATTATCTTATGTGCATTGGTTATGATAAGGCTTTCCATAGACTGGCGGAATATCTCGGTAAGCTGTACCACAGGCAGCCTTCCGGAAGCTATCATATCACCTAAAACATTACCTGCTCCGACAGAAGGGAGCTGATCCGTATCTCCGACCATTACAAGCCTGCAGCCGAGAGGCAGCGCTCTGAGTACAGCCTCCATAAGCGTCACATCTATCATTGACATTTCATCTATTATCAGCGCGTCACATTTAAGAAGGTGGCGTTCATTTCTCGTAAAATGCGGAACATCATTTTTACCCCATTCCACCTCTAAAAGACGGTGGATAGTTTTGGCTTCCTTTCCGGTAAGCTCGGTCATTCTTTTAGCTGCCCTGCCTGTCGGCGCTGCAAGCGAAAC
>CACXDV010000254.1 GCA_902766585.1 uncultured Ruminococcus sp. | reverse complement strand
GTTAAGCTGTTTCTTTTGCATTTCTGATGTTGCTTAAATTATTTCTATTTGAAAATTGCTTTGTGCTATAGAAATAAAACAGCAAAACGAATCAGGATAATCACAATTGTACATTGTACATTGTACATTGCACATTGTAAGAATTTCCGGCTTTAAGTTCAATGATAAAGGTAGAGCCTTCTCCCTGTTTGCTTTCAACGGAACAGGTTCCGTAATGCATCTGAACTATCTGACGGACTATAGCCAGCCCAAGTCCGGAAACACCCTTTTTATCTCTCTGACGGTAGGTATAATATCTGTCCCAGATATTTTGAAGCTCCTCCTCCGGTATACCGTTTCCGTGGTCGGTAATGCGAAGCTCCGCCATTGAATTTTTCACTTTCAGGGAAACATTTATCACTTTGCTGTCACCGTTATGGCGAACAGCATTATCAAGAAGGTTGTAGACAGCTCTCTCAAGCCTGCCTATATTTCCATTGACTGTTATATTCTCTGTGATATCCGTTTCTATGCGTCCGTTTTCGCGGGCATAAAGGGAACTGAAATTATTGCATACCCTCTTTACAAGTCCGCTGAAATCTACCTCCTCCGGCTCGCGCACTTTTCCCGCGCTCTGCATTTCGGAGTATTCAAGTATCTCATTTACCATAGCGGTAAGCCTGTCTGCCTCGCGGACGATTACACCGATATCCTCACTGCACTGCTGTTCATCTGTCCTTGAAATATCCCTTACCATTTCCGCATAGCCCTTTATCATGGTAAGAGGCGTTCTGAGGTCATGCGAAACATTCGCCAGAAGCTCTCTCTGAAAATCACGGGATTCCCTTAGCCTTACAGCCGTTTCATCAAGTACGTCATTCAGCTCGTCCAGCTCGGAGCAAAAGCCCCTTTTAAATCTGTCCTCTGTTTCATCCTCCGCTATATGCTCTGCCTTTTCGGTCAAAGACGCTACTGGAGCGGAAAAGCTTCTCGCTATGAACCATGCAAGCACAAAGCCTGATGCAATTGATATCAGCGTACCCCACAAAAGCTGTATGCGGATTATTTCCACTGCACCTCCCATAGCCTGTGTCACCGTACTGATATAAAGGACGTATTTTTCCCCGTCTGTACCGTAATCTATATATGTACCGTAAACGTAGCTGTCCTCGGCGCTGATTTCATATACCCCGTTTTCAGAGGCTTCAAGCTCATCTAAAAAGCTTTCATAATCCTCCGGCAGAAGACGGTATTTTCTTCCCGATTCTTCGCCGTGTCTGCCAAAGCTCTGGTCGCTGTCCGAGCTTCTTTTTCCGTTCATCTGCTTGATATGAGCCTTTTCGCTTATCCCCTTGAACTGGTCTGAGGAATAAACAATGTTTCCGTCACTGTCGGTAATATATACAAGAGCGGAATTTGTCAGGGAAAGCTCATCTATTATTTCGGAAATATTTTCACTTGCGCTGTTTTCAATGATTTTTTCCGCCGCGGCTCTTGTACGGCTTTTGAGCATATCATCATAGAAGCTCTGGAAAAACACCGTCTGCAATATCCACAGAACAGAAAATATCAGCGCCGTGAACAATACAAAATACAGCCACAGCTTTACCTTGAATGACCTCAGTTTATTCTTCAAGCTTATATCCCGCCCCTCTTATAGTATGTATACAATCGCGGTATTTTCCGAGCTTTCCCCTCAGAAGCTTTATCTGCCAGTCAACTGTGCGGTCATCTCCGAAATAATCATAGCCCCATACCTCGCTGAGTATCTGGTCACGCGACAGGACAATGCCCTTATTTCTCATAAGATACAGCAAAATGCCATATTCCTTTGAGGTAAGTTCTGCCTTTTCTCCGTCAATCAGCACAGAATGTCCGAGGGTATCCATTTCTATTCCCCCGCATATAAGCTTATTATCATTTGCGGGAGACTTTCTTCCTGCATTTCTGCGAAGAATAACATTTATCCTTGCCATAAGCTCCTTCGGAGAAAACGGCTTTGTCACATAATCATCAACACCCGATTCAAAGCCGAAAAGCTTATCATATTCTGAACCTCGCGCCGAAAGCATCAGTATCGGTATATCCTTTGATTCGCGTATTTTACGGCTTGCAGTAAAGCCGTCGGTGTCGGGCATCATCACATCCATAACTATCATATCAAAATCCTCTTTTTTACAGATGTCAACAGCCTCCTGACCGTCACCGACTGCAGCGACCTCATGTCCCTCCCTGACCGCATATCTCTTTATCAGCTCTATGATATCCGGTTCATCATCTGCAATAAGAATTTTTGCCATAATACCGACCTCCTTTACTTATAGCCATATTATACACTAAAACTGATACCTTTTACAATACAAATTACAAAGTGCGAAGCTCCGGAAAGCTCCGCACTCCGTTTTTTTGTTCAGACCGAGGTTCCTTCGGCAGAGGCGCTGTTCTCCGCGGAATTATCCGTTGTCTTAGAGGCTTTTCTGCTTCTTCTGTGCCTTCTTTTTACGCTGCTGTCTGCTTCATCAGCTGCCGCGTCATTTTCCGAAGTACTTTTCTTGTGCTTTCTTTCGGGCTTTGCAGATTCTGTACCCTCTGCTGCCGTGTCACTTTCTGAGGTACTTCTTTTGTGCTTTCTTTCGGGCTTTGCTGTTTCTGTGTTTTCGCTGCTGTCCTGCTGAGCAGAAATACCTGTACTGTTTTCTGCGGGCTTTGCATCATCCGCCGCGAATACGGCGAACGAACTGCCCGCTGTCATTACCGCCGCAAGAGCACATATTACTGCAATAGCCTTTTTGCTTTTCATTTTGACCATTCCTTTCCTGATTATTTCTATATTATCGTCAAGGCGGCAGACTCGCCCGTGATAATTCCGTCCGCCACCGGACTATAATATACTTACATCATTCCGCCTCTGCCCATTCCTCCGTTCATTCCACCGTTCATTCTTCCTCCGCCCATCATTGACTGCGGAATGGAATCTACCTGTGAGCCGTTGATTATTATTGTACCGCCGTTATACTGAGCCGTACCGTCATAATCGAAGGAGGATACCTGAGCTGTGATATCTATTGTACCGCCGTTTACTATTATATTACCGTTTGCGTCAATGGCATCCGTATCGCCCTGTCCCATTACTATTGTAAGCTCGCCGCCGTTTATCTCGACTGTCGGTGTGGAATATGAGCTTTTGCGTGATGCGTTGATACCGTCATCAGATGCGCTTATGGATATCGTACCGCCGTTTATCTGTACATATGTTGCCTCAATACCCTCTGAGGAGGTGATCGTAAATGTACCGGCGTCTATCTGAACGAGTGTCGTAGCCTGAATACCGTCGCTTGCTGTCTTTATATTGAAGCTTCCGCCGCATATATATATCCAGCCCACTGTATTGTCCTCATCATTTTCACTGTGAAGGGCATCCTTTGATGAAATTATCGTGAAATCTCCGTCATATATTGAGATAGAATCATTAGCCTCAATACTGTCCTTTGCAGAGGTGATATTATATGTACCGCCGGTTATCTTTACATCATCCTTGCCGGAAATGCCGTTGCCCTGAGAGGAATTTATCGTAAGACTTCCGGTACCGTTGAGAACTATATCATCCTTTGAAAAGATAACCGCGTCTGTATTTGTATCGCCGTCAGAGGTAAATGTACCCGTTACAGAGAGGCTGTTGGAGCCTGTGGAGGTAATGAAGCATTTATCCGCCGAAACTACATATATTGCCGGTGTGCTGTCATTGGTGATATCCACTCCGTCAAGCACAAGCTGAACCTTTGCCTCATTTCCGGCTTCAACGCGGACAGTGCAGTTTGTCGCCGTTCCGGAGAGTACATATACTCCTTCCTCGGTAATATTTATTGTCTGACCGCTTGTTACTGTAATGCTTTTTGCAGAGGAGGTATCTGCAGTCTGAGCAAGATCGCGGTTGGAGAAGATATCATCCGCAGAAAGCTCGCCTGCCGATACAGTTGTTTTTACAGATGAGCTGCTGTCGCTTGTCGCATCTGTATCAGATGCTTTTACATTGTTCTTTGTTGTTTCGGTCTGTGTACTGTTTGTTTCGTTCTGTGTATTGTTCACGTTGTCTGATACTTCCGTATCATCAGATTCTTTTGCTTCGGACTGTCCGGAAGAGCTTTCCTCTGTGCTTATCTCATTATTATCATTTACACTGATTTTCTGGGATACTGAGGTTTCAGAGGCTGAGGAATTATTATTATTCTGTCCCTGAGAGCAGGCTGTCACGGTGCATAAAAGTATTGCCATTGCTATTATACTCATTCTTCTTTTCAACATATTAAAGACCTCACTTTCGGAGAATTTTTTTATTTTCAAAGCCCTTTGCTTTGATTTGACTATATTATAATCATCCTTTTTGGAATCTGTTAGGAATATAAATGGAAAATCAGTGGAATATGAAGCCGGAAAAAATTCCGCAGCTCAATGAATCATCACTGAACTGCGGATAAATAAGCTTCCGGCAGGGCGGTATAATAATTATCTTTCTGAGCAGCCGCAGCCGAACTTTCCTGAGGATTTATCGGGACAATCCTTGGGGAAAAATTCGGTCGTCGGGAATTCTATCGAGCTGAAAAGCTCACAGGGATCCTCTGAGCTGGAGATACATTCCTTTTTCGGCAGACAGAAATCATATGCAGGTATCATCATCTGCACATTTCTTTCAAGCTGCACAATGGTAAACATACCGATAGAAACAAGAACCTCCTTATCAGCCTCACTGCGTACAAATTCTCCTCCGTAACGGCGCATTACAGCCTCCGGTATTCTGAACTGAGTGATATTGCTGCAGCTGCATCTGTCAGAGAGCCTTGCGGAAAGCGCTATCGGTTCGGCTACCTGTACTACAGCCTTCGGGCAATTGCGGCTTGCTGTGCCGACACCCTCAGGCGCATCAGGACATTCAGAGGTATAAATTTTTACATTTCCCTCGCTGCCGAAGAGGACAGCCCTCTTTGAGAACACTGCAAGCCCTTTGACAGGCATAGGAAGGGCATTAGGCGACATGAAAGCATCCATGCATACATCAAAATAAAACGTCATATCGACAGCGTAAAAGCCATTGTGGAAGGGTACAGGCTGGAGACTTACCGCAGCACTGCATACCGATACATTATTCAGGCGGACTCCCGTTGCCTTATCTATAAGAGCCTGTCCCGCCTTTGTAAGCAGAACGGGCAGATCCTCAAGACAATCCTTATCCGAGCATGAATCATATATACGAGGGGCATTTATACATACTGTTTCCTTGATTTTATCATATCTGATGTCATCATCACAGCCGAGTATTGTATCCGACATAATGAAATTCCTCCTTATCATGCTCCCGCAACCTTGCGCCTGCTCAGCGCATGGTCAGGGTTATACCACCATAATATGCCCTTTCAATGTACAATGTGCAATTCAATTTTCAATGTTCAATGTGCAATGTACAATTGATTTGTAATCTTGCTTCATCAGCTTGAGTCAGGAGTTGTAACAATTTTCAATGTACAATGTACAATGTTCAATTGTGGCTATCCTGATTTGTTTTGCTGTTCCAATTTTACAGGAACAATTTGTACTATAAAATAACAATTTTAATTCAAAACAAAACGGCTGTTATAACATCAATAAAGGTGCTATAACAGCCGATTATTTTTAAATTGGTTTATTTCTTCTTTGAAAAATAGTCTATGGTTTCCTCGGCGATAGCAAGAATCAGTTCCGTTTTTCTTTTGAAACCGCCGGGAAGCTTAAAGTACATATACCATTGTCCCGGATAATCCCATACCATTTCACTGTAGCTGTAAACTGTTCTGTGGTCAATAACACACGGTATTTCGGGGTGAGTTTTCTGTACGAGCTTCAGCGCCTCGGCTCTTATTTCATCAATTTCCCTTTCGACCTCTTTTCTGCAGCCTTCATCATATCTATCTAACATGATTGATGCCTCTTTTCATAAAATAATTACGAATTGATTTTGATTCCTGTTTCCCGACTAAAGCAAATGAAGCAGGATTACGATTCAATTGTACATTTATTCAGGCTTTTCCATTCGGATATCAGTTTTTCAAGAGAATATGCGGCATTTGCCGGACTTGTTGACGGAAGCTTTACCGCTGTCAGCCGGGTTGTCGGATAAATGTATTTCATATACATTGTATATGATAAGGTACCGTTGCAGAATATCCTGTTTATTTTACTGCCGTTAATTATTCCGCTGATATCGTTTGGCACAACATTCTTTACGGAGCTGTCCGATGATCCTGTTATCGTGCATGAATGTATGCTGTCCCATAAGGCAAGATTATGGTTAAGAATGATCGACTTTTTCTCTTCAATGCTTAAGGGCAGCTTATCATTATATATTCCGGCGATCACCTTCCAGAACCTGTTTTGCGGGTGTCCGTAAAAGAACATAGTTTCTCTTGATTTGACAGAGGGAAAGCTGCCAAGAATAAGTGTATCTGAATTTTTATTATAAAGCGGGGGAAAGGGATGAATGATATTATTGGTATCCATATAATCAAGCCTTCTTTATCGGATGTCTGATAAGTTCATTAGCTGAAAAAAGCCTCCCCTGAAAGGCAATGTCATCAACTTAACAAAATCCTGAATCCGTGATAT
>CACXDV010000253.1 GCA_902766585.1 uncultured Ruminococcus sp. | reverse complement strand
GCCAAATATACCGCTCTCTTTGCCGAAAGACTCGGTAAATCCAAGGAGGAAGTGGAAAAGATATTTAATATTGCACTTCTGCACGATATAGGAAAAATCAGTATACCAAATGCAATTCTCAACAAGCCCGGAAGACTTAATGATGAAGAATATGCTATAATGAAAACACATTCCTCACAGGGTTATGAAATACTTAAAAACATTACCATTTTCCCCGACCTTGCACTCGGCGCCGAATATCACCATGAGCGCATGGACGGAAGGGGCTATCCCTCAGGTCTTAAGGGTGACGCTATTCCTGAGATAGCGCGTATTATCGCTGTTGCGGATACATTTGATGCTATGCATTCTACCCGTCCTTATCGTAAGAAGATGGAAATGAGCAAGATCATAGCTGAAATCAAACGATGCTCCGGCACTCAGCTCGATCCGAAGGTCGTTGAAGTATTCCTCCAGCTTGCCGAAGAAGGCGCCTTTGATGAGCCGTCTGAAAATACTCCTTTTGAGGAAAATGCCAATACTGATAACAATTCCGGCAGTTCAGAACAAAAGCCTGTGAGTGTAGCTGAGGATAACGAAAAGGGTAGGTCAGAGGATAAAACCGAAGACAAAGCCGAAAAAAAGGATAAATAATTATTTACCCCGAAAGGCATAGATGCATTTCGGGGTATATTTTTAAAAAGGAGGACAAAATGAGTAATAAGCGACTGATCGATAGTGAATACGAAATGCTCGATTCTGACGAAGATTCTATTTTCATAAATCTGAATATTTTTACTATTTATTCTGTGTGTTTCTTTGCCGGATATTATGCTTATTCGTTTTTTTTAAGCACCAGACAATCACCTTTCATAGTAAAGAGTTTTTGGTTCCTGCCGATTATATTCTGTGGTATAAATTTCTTACTTGATATCTTTGTATTGGATGAAAAAGTCGATCCCTGGAGAATAGGACGCATAGTTTTTGGAGATTATTTTGTTTGTTTTATGGCAGTTTTGGCTTTTGAACAGATATTTTTTACTGTTGTTTTCTTATCAATTCCCACTGCGCTTTCACTTATTTATGCCGTATATTTGCTGACAAGGAAAAATAAAAGCTCATACAGCAATTCATATGTTTTCAGGCTCAGATTAGAAAAAATAAAAGATGTTTCTTCTGTTATTTTTAGCTTTTTTATAGTAGTGCTTGCTGTTCTGGTCACTCTTAACGCAATTTTATTTGCTATTTTTCAAAAAAAAGATGAGATGCCTGCCGGAAATTACAGTACTTATTTTTTTGAAAACATTGACAGCCTCGAAAAATTTGACGAACCGGAATGGGAAAAGCTGTCCTTTGATGAGAAACTTGAGCTTCTTCAAAAAATAGCTGATATTGAACAGTGCCGTCTCGGTATCCCGAACAAAATGAAGGTCATTACTGATTCAGTTGACAAAAACGAAATGGGACATTATTCCGACTCGGATCATACTATTACAATCAAAACTGAATGTATGGAAAAATACGGTCCCTGGGCACTTATCAGGACCGTATGCCATGAAGCCTATCACGGATATGAGCACAGGATCATCGACCTGTATTTTGAAACTTCAACGGAAAAACGCGGACTCAGTATATTTGATGATGCTGAAAAGTACTATGAAGAATTTAAAAACTACAATGATATTGATGGTGATTTTTATTTATACTACAATCAGCTTTGTGAGGAGGATGCAAGAAAGCATGGTCAGGAGGCAGTCTCCGAATATTACAGGTGGATAAAAAGATATCTCAGATCAAAATAAAATGCCTGCCGCAACACTAAAAAGGTATTGCGGCAGGTTTTACTTCTTTTTGTTACACTGACCATTCATTGAACAGCATCCGCAGTCACAGCCGCAGCTGCTCTTTCCTTTGATCCTTTGATGAACAAGATAAATTATATCAATTATTATCAAAGCAGCAACAATTGAACCAACGATAATATTCCCAGTGTTTTCACTTATCCATTCAAGCATCTGTTTAGCTCCTGTTCATTATTTTTCAGCGGTATTCATCGAAAAAATCAATATCCCTTTTCAGCTTTATGATCTGTCCCGTTACCGGATGAGGAAAGCTTATTTCCGCACAATGCAGGCACTGTCTCGGGAAATGCTGACGGCTGCCCCCATACATATCATCTCCGGCTAACGGGTATCCTTCACATGAAAAATGCACCCTGATCTGATGCGTCCTCCCTGTTTCAAGACGAATTCTAAGAAGAGTATATTCATCACCATAGTTTTTTATAACTTCATAATGAGTAACAGCACGGAGACCTCCCTCTCCTGTTTCACGCTGTATGCTGTGTCCCTCTTTTATCCTCAGAGGCTTATCTATCGTACCCGTACCTGTAAGCCTTCCTTGACACAGGGCAATATATACTTTTTCAGCCCTTCCTTGAAGAAAAGCTGCTGAAAATGAGTTTTTTGCAGCTAAAACCAGACCGGATGTATCCTTATCAAGACGATTGACAGCCCGCAGAGTATAGCTCTCCCCCTTGGAACGCGCATAAGCCGCAGCAGCATTTGCAAGTGTACCATCCTGCTTTTTTCCGACCGGATGTACCGTCATATGAGGAGGCTTATTGAACACAATAACATCATTATCCTCGTATACTACCTCTATTTCACTTTCCTGCGGCTCAAAGCTGAGATTATCCTCCGGCATAGTGATAACAATTTCATCTCCGCCCCTGAGAATGTCTACAGACCGTACACTCTGTCCGTTCACAGTCATTCCGTTTTCGACACGCTTTAATTTTGCCAGAAGCCGTGCTGAAACATTTTTATGCTTTCGGAGAAAGGTCTTGACCGTGATCCCATCAAGCTCAGCCGGTACAAGAAATTTCATTATCTGCACCACCTCAGAAATCTATCAGTTCTATCAGCTTATGTATCTTATGATCACAAAGAGGATCCGGCATCTCTACTTTATCCTTCGGATCAAACAGACAGGTATCAAGCCCCGCATTTCTTCCGCCCTGCATATCAGAGGTAAGAGAATCGCCGACAACAAGTATCTTTGATTTATCCCTTTCGTCGATCTCAGAAAGAACTATATCAAAAAATTCCTTCATAGGCTTTTGTACATTCATTTCATCAGAAATAAAGATCTTCTTAATATATGCGGTAATATCAGTCCTTGCAAAACGTCCCCGCTGAACTGCTTTCAGACCGTTTGTTATCACATATATATCATAATGATCTGTCAAAGCCTTCAATGCATCCTCTGTTCCGTCAATCAGGATCCCCTGCTGTGAAAGCATTTCTATATAAATATCGGCAAGCTCATCTGCCTTATTAAAGCCGTCAAAGCATTTTTCGATAAGCTCTCTGAATCGTCTTACCCTCAGCTCTGAACGTGTAATATTATTCTTCTCATATTCTCTCCACAAACGGCTGTTAATGGCAGTAAAGCTCTGATATACTTCATCCGAAAAAATAAGCCCCGCGCTTTTTAATGTATTGCTTAGAGCCTTATATTCGCATTTTCCAAAATCAAAAAGCGTTTCATCTGCATCCATTAATAATGTACTGTATTTATGATTTCTTCCCAACATCTACACCTCGATCTATAAATCAAGGAGCAGAAAACACTATTTCTGCTCCTGTATTTTACGCCGGATTGCGTCTGCTTTTCTTTTTTGTCTTATTGACCTGTTCCGTCCTGCGTATACGCTTTCTGAGATTTGCTCTCTCAACTATAGGCTCGCCCTCACCCTTTACGGCATCTGCTGTAATTGTGATACGGCTTATAGTTTCATCAGACGGTGCCTCATACATGAGACTTTTCAGAAGCTCCTCCATTATCGAACGAAGTCCTCTTGCGCCGGTATGACGCTCTATTGCCTTTCTTGCAATTTCAAGCAAAGCCTCATCCTCGAAAACAAGTTCAACATCATCAATTGCAAAGAGCTTTGTATACTGCTTGATAAGCGAATCCTTCGGTTCCTTCAAAATGCGTACAAGAGCATTTTCATCAAGACCGTTCAGGGCTGTAAGAACAGGAAGTCTGCCTACAAGCTCCGGAATAAGTCCGAATTTTACAAGATCCTGCGGAATAACCTCCTGCATCCAGCTTGTAGTATCCAGCTCTGTCTGCGTTTTGATCTCTGCATTAAAGCCCAGTGAGGATGAACCAAGACGCTTTTCAACTGTCTTCTCAAGACCGTCAAAGGCACCTCCGCAAATAAACAGTATATTTGCAGTATTTATCTGTATGAACTCCTGCTGAGGATGCTTTCTTCCGCCCTGAGGAGGAACATTTGAAACAGTACCCTCAAGTATTTTAAGAAGTGCCTGCTGTACGCCTTCACCGCTTACATCTCTGGTAATTGAAGGATTTTCGGATTTTCTTGCGATCTTATCAATTTCATCAACATAGATGATACCACGCTCTGCTCTTGAAATATCAAAATCGGCTGCCTGTATCAGGCGGAGAAGAATATTTTCTACATCCTCTCCGACATAACCCGCTTCAGTCAACGTAGTGGCATCAGCTATTGCAAAGGGTACATCAAGTATCCTTGCAAGTGTCTGCGCAAGAAGCGTTTTGCCGACACCTGATGGACCAAGCAGAAGAATATTGCTCTTATTTAGTGCTACATCATCTTCATCACGGTAATTGATCCTCTTATAATGATTGTAAACAGAAACTGCAAGAGAGATCTTTGCCTCGTCCTGACCGATAACATATTCATCAAGCAAAGCCTTTATCTGCATAGGCTTGGGAAGATCACCGAAATCAGCGAAAAACTCACCGTCATCCTCTTCATCTGTATAACCGCCGTCTCTGAGCATTGATACACATCTCATTACACAATCGTCACAGATGTATGCTCCGCCGGCACCCTGTATGATCCTGCCTACCAGCTCCTGCGGCGTTCCGCAGAAGGAACAGCAGATACTTCTTTTGTTATCATCCTTATTAGCCATTTACGCAGCTCCTTACCGTTGTGTAATAACCTTATCTATAAGACCGTATTCCATAGCCTGCTGAGCAGTCATAAAGTTGTCACGCTCAGTATCTTTTACAATTACATCATAGGGCTGACCTGTTCTCTCTGAAAGAATGTTATTCAGCCTTTCCTTTATGCGTACAATATGCTCTGCGTGGATCATAATATCAGTTGCCTGACCTTGTGCTCCGCCAAGAGGCTGGTGAATCATTATTTCACTGTTGGGAAGAGCAAAACGCTTACCCTTTGCTCCTGCTGCAAGAAGGAATGCGCCCATGCTTGCTGCCATACCCATACATATAGTTGATACGTCACATTTGATATACTGCATAGTATCATAAATTGCCAGACCGTCCGTTACCGATCCGCCGGGACTGTTGATATAGAGGCTGATATCCTTTGTGGAATCCTGTCCCTCCAAAAACAGAAGCTGTGCAACGACCAGACTTGCTGTAACATTGTTTACTTCCTCTGTAAGCATGATTATTCTGTCATTGAGCAGTCGTGAGTAAATATCATACGAACGCTCACCTCTGCTTGTCTGTTCTACTACATAAGGCACCAAAGCCATAACAATGACCTCCGTTTCGCGCTGATTATTATAATATTTGACTATTAGCAAGCCTCTTATTCCAAAGGCTTGCTAATAATTTTACTATTTAAGTTTTGAATTATTCAGCAGCCTTTTCTACTGCATTTTCCTTAACAAAATTCATTGCTCTCTCAGATTCGATATCGCCTGCAATATCTCTGGGTGCAATAACGCTCTTAATTCTGTCTACATTTGCCTTATACTTTTCAGCCAACTCATTATACTTGTTCTCTATATCCTCTTCAGAAGCCTGCAGACCTTCAAGCTCGGCGATCTTTCTGAGTGCAAGTCTGAGCTTTACCTGACCTTCTGCTCTGTCATGGTATGTCTCTCTGAGCTTATCCTCTGAAAGTCCTGTATATGCAAAATATGTCTTGAGGTCAATTCCCTGTGCGCGGAGGTTCATGCCAAATTCATCTATCATTGCATCACACTGATTTGTGATCATAGCCTCGGGAACCTCTGCCTCAAGAAGTGAAATGAGCTTTTCAGCAATTTCATTTTCCTTCTTGCCTTCTGCCTCTTCCTTACGCTTCTCTTCAAGCTTTGTTCTTAAATCAGCCTTGTATTCGTCTACGGTATCAAATTCGCTGACATCCTTAACAAATTCCTCGTTAAACTCAGGAAGCTCGCGTGTTTTGATCTCATGGAGCTTTATTTCAAACTGAACAGCCTTACCCTTGAGATCCTCTGACTGATAGTCCTCGGGGAAGGTTACATCAATTGTAAATTCGTCGCCTGCATTATGACCTGCTACCTGATCCTCAAAGCCGGGAATGAATGTACCGCTGCCGAGTACAAGATTATAGTTCTCATCTGCTCCGCCGTCAAAGGGTTCACCATCAAGGAGTCCCTTGAAGTCGATGACTGCTGTATCGCCGTTTTCTGCAGCTCTGTCCTCTACTGTTACAAGACGGCTGTTTCTGTTGCGGATGCTTTCGATCTCCTTGTCGATATCCTCATCTGTTACCTCAAGTGATTCAGGGGTAAACTCAATACCCTTATAATCCTTGATTGCTGTCTCAGGCTCAACAGTAACTACAACCTTGAGAACAAGTCCTTCCTTGTCTGCCTTCTCTACATCGAGGTCAATAGCATCTCTTACAAGTGCAAGTCCTGCTTCCTCTGCTGCATCAACAACAGCCTCAGGATAAAGATCCTTGATTGCATCCTCATAGAATACGCCTTCGCCGTACTCTCTCTCGATAAGTCTTCTCGGTGCCTTGCCCTTGCGGAAGCCGGGAAGGGTTATCTTCTTTGCTTCTCTCTTGTATACCTTATCAACTGCTGCCATAAAGGTCTCAGCATCGATCTCGATAACAAGCTCATAGCGGTTTGTCTCAACCTTGTTTGATGATTTAAGTGTCATTTTATTTTCCTCCGAACGAAGCATTTAAGCTCCTTTATTTTTTTACGGCAGAGCCGTTACATCGCTTTAAGGTGCCCAACGGTTACCCGTCCCACGCGGCAAGCCGCAATCAATAAAGCGAATAATACTATTATAATATAGTAACTCTCCATAGTCAAGAAAAACTTGAAAATACATTTTTTATTTGTACAATAATACGAACCTATAGAACAGCAAGCGGCATAAATCTCAGATGATCACAGGATACAAGCCGAAGCTCAATACCCTTATATTCTCCTATATACGCCCTTTTTGCAGCGTTTCCGCCATGGATATGACCATAGAAGCACTTTTTTATACCGTATTCCATGAGCACATCAATTATTTCCTTACACTCCATATTATTATAAACAGGCGGATAGTGAAGAAATACTATCGGCTCATATCCAGCCTTAACAGCAGGCTCTATGGACATTCTAAGTCTGCCTGCCTCCCGGTTCAGCACCTTCATATCCTCATCTGTCTCTGCATCATAGAACCATCCCCTCGAACCGCAAAGCGCAAGTCCGTCAGCTATATAATAATTATTATGAAGTATCGACAGCGTATCGAAATTGTTTTCGGATAAAAACCTGTCCATTTTTGCCTTTGTGGTCCACCAGTAATCATGATTTCCCTTCAGCAGTATTTTCCTGCCGTTCAGTCTGTTAATGTAAGCAAAATCCTTGACTGTTTCCTTAATATCCATAGCCCAGGAGATATCTCCTGCTATTACTACTGTATCCTCGGGAGTGATAAGCCTTTGCCAGTTTTCTTCGATACGGGAAGTATAGTTCTCCCAGCCTCCGAAAACGTCCATGGGCTTATCCGTACCAAAGGATAAATGAAGATCGGCTATCGTGTAAACAGCCATATCAGACTATACCAAGACTGCCGAGAACAACTCCGGGCATTTCTTCGACCTCGCATGAAGTATCAAAACGCTCCTTAAGCTCCTTAAGCGAAGCAAGAGGCGCAGGTACGGGTGTGCCTGTCTTTGCGGAAAGAGCATCTACCATTGCAAATTCATCCTCCGGCAGAGCCTCATCAGTTACAGCGCCGAGAACAGCCTTTGCAAATTTATAGGGACTTGCTGTAGAAGCAATTAATGTAGGAGTAAGGTCTCCTGTTTCGGCAGCATACTGATCGTATACATTTACTGCAACAGCGGTATGTGTATCAGCAAGATAGTTTTCATTTTTATAAAGCTCTGAGATCGTCTTTACGGTGTTTTCATCATCGCAGCAGCCGCCCCAGAAATACTTTTCAAGCTTTGCCTTGATATCTGCATCTACAGTATACGAGCCTTCCTCTGAAAGCGCCTTCATAAATCCTGCTACCCTTTCATCATTTCCGTCTGTGAGATGATAGAGAAGTCTTTCAAGGTTGCTCGATACGAGAATATCCATTGAAGGTGAAATTGTTGTATAGAAATGTCTCTTTCTGTCATATGTTCCTGTTCTTATAAAATCAGTAAGTACATTATTTGAATTGGATGCGCAGATGAATTTTGCAACAGGAAGTCCCATATTCATTGCATAGAATGCAGCAAGGATATTACCAAAGTTTCCTGTGGGAACAGCTACGTTGATCTTATCTCCGAGATTGATTTTACCCTCGTTCACCATATCGCAGTATGCCGAGAAATAATATACTATCTGGGGAAGAAGTCTGCCCCAGTTTATCGAGTTTGCACTTGAGAAAAGCATATTGTTATCGGCAAGCTTCTTCTTGATTTCCGTATTGGTGAATATTTTCTTTACGCCTGTCTGAGCATCATCAAAATTGCCCTTAATTGCAACTACGCTTACATTTTCACCCTTCTGTGTAGCCATCTGTCTTTTCTGCATGGGTGATACTCCGTCAACGGGATAGAATACCATTATACTTGTTCCGTCAACATCCTTAAAGCCCTCAAGCGCAGCCTTTCCCGTATCTCCGCTTGTTGCAACAAGAATAACAGCCTTCTTATCGCCTGCTGTCTTTTTCATTGACTTTGTAAGAAGGTGCGGGAGGATCTGGAGAGCCATATCCTTGAATGCGGATGTGGGACCGTGCCAAAGCTCAAGAAGAGACATTTTCTTGTCTCCGCTTTCAATATATGAGATAGGGCAGGGATTATCCGAACCAAACTTCTCAGCAGTATATGCAGCATCAACACTTTCGCTTATCTCATCAGCAGTGAAATCGGAAAGGTAATCTCCCATTATCTTCTTTGCCCTTCCCCTGTAATCTGCTGCAGCAAGCAAGGAAAGCTCTTCAAGACTATACTTCGGAAGCTCCTGGGGAACAAAAAGTCCTCCCTCTTCGGAAATACCCTGAGCAATAGCCTGTGATGCGGTTACTACTGTTTTTTTGCTTCTGGTACTGTTGTACTTCATACTTTTTCCCTCTTTCGTTTTATTTTTGGTTTATACTATTCGTTCAGCGAAGATTCTCTGTAAAGAACCTGTACGCATTCCCGAAGAATACAGCGTCTGTTGTTTCTGCACCAAGCTCTGATACAAACATATCATAAAGCTCAGGCATTGTTTCCACACCCTTCATATCCGCCGGAATATCCGCTCCGTCAAAATCTGCTCCCATTGCAATAAAGCTTTTTCCTCCGAGTTCAATAAAGGTCTGTGCGTGTTTTATTATATCATACATTTTTGCATTTGTCTTGTTATTATTCAAAAATTCCGCACAAAAATTAAGTCCGGTAATACCGCCCATTTTCATAAGGCACCTGAATTCATCCTCTGTAAGATTTCTGCGGTGCGGAGTGAGCGTGCGTATATTTGAATGACTTGTGACAAACGGCTTTCTCGCTATCCCGGCAACATCATAAAACAGCTTTTCGCCTGCATGGGACAAATCTATTATTATCCCGCAGTCCTCCATTATCCTTACACATTCTTTTCCGAATGGAGTAAGTCCTCTGTCCTCTGATTCTCCAATACCGTCACCAAGCTCGTTTCTGCCGTTCCATGTGAGCGTCATCATGCGTACTCCCATATCATAAAGAACAGGAATACGTTCAGCACGTCCTCCAAGGACAGCTCCGCCCTCGACAGTAAGTATTATACCCTTGCCCTTTTCCTCTGTCACGCGCCTTATATCATCAGCACTCCGGCACCATGTGACAGCTTTATCCTTCAATTCGGCACTCAGCTTCTCAGCACATCCGCAGAAAAGCTCCCATGCGTCCTCTCCTCTGTATTCATCAGGTATCCATACTGCAAGACACTGTATATAAGGGGCTATTCCCTTTGTCTTATTAAAGGAAATGTGAAAGCTGTCATCAGACAATCCGCTGTTCTCTGTATACGCCCTGTAAAGCGTATCACAATGCATATCAAATAATCTCAAGAATAATACCCTCCGCAGTCAAAAGCGTTTTCTATATGAATAATATTAACTATAACTGATGTTATCCTGTCATATTCAACTTCAATAATATCAAATCTGGGCTGAAGCTCTGTTTTGTTATTCTGCAAATAAAGCAGGGCAGTGGTAATTATCTTTTTCTGCTTCTTCTTATCCACCCATTCGCACGGACGGGCAATAGAACTGATATTTCTGGTCTTGACCTCTGCAAAAACAATATATTTATCATTGGAAGCGATTATGTCAATCTCTCCGTAACGGCTATGATAGTTTCTCTCAACTATTTCAAAGCCCTTTTCGATGAGAAGCTTTGAAGCCTTTCTTTCGCCCATATCGCCTATTTTTTTAGTATCGGTATTATTGCTCATTTCTTTTCAGCCAATATCTTTTTGAGGAATGACATACGATGAATTTCACTCGGACCGTATTCAAGAATTGCTTTTCTGTGCGCCTCGGTACCGTAGCCCTTATGCTTTTCAAATCCGTACTGAGGATATTTTTCAGCATATTCCTTCATAACCCTGTCCCTTGTTACCTTTGCAAGAATCGATGCAGCAGCAATACTCATGCTTTTTGCATCTCCCTTTACAATACTTGTACACGGTACGGAAAGCTCAGGTGTTTTATTTCCGTCTATCATTACAAAATCAGCAGGCACAGCAAGCCCCTCTACTGCCCTTTTCATGGCAAGCATGGTTGCTTTAAGGATATTAAGGCTTTCTATTTCTTCTACCGAAGCGCTTGCTATACAGTATGAAACAGCCTTTTCCTTTATAACATCAAAAAGCTCCTCCCTCTTTTTTTCGGAAAGCTTTTTTGAATCGTTTACTCCATCTATTTCAAGTCCCTGCGGAAGAATCACAGCAGCGGCATATACAGGACCGGCCAAAGGTCCCCTTCCCGCTTCATCAACTCCGCAAACAGACTTATAACCCTGTTCTTCATACATCTTTTCAAATTCTAACATCAGTATGTTCCGCCGCCTTATCCATTGTGATTTTGCCAAGTGTGGCATTTCTGAATTCATCAAGCACTGCAGCCGCTGCGCGTGAAGTATCCGTTTCACCGCCGGATATCAGCATACCGCGCTTTCTGCCGATCATTTCAAGTATCTCATAACCCTGCAGTCCCGCAATCGCAGCTTCTTCAAGCTTATATCTGCTGCACAGCGGTGCGGAATAATTATCTCTCAGATATTCCAGAAGCCTTCCGCTAAGATGCTCAGTATCGGTTATTTCATCCTTGACAGAACCGATAAACGCAAGCTTCTCGCCGACAAGCGCATCTTCAAATTTAGGCCACAATACGCCCGGCGTATCAAGAAGGTCGAAGCCCTTGCCTATCGTATACCACTGATTGCCTCGTGTAACACCCGGTCTGTCCTCCACCTTTGCCCTGTTCTGCTTTGACATCCTGTTAATGAAGGAGGATTTTCCGACATTTGGTATGCCTACGACCATTACCTTGATTGTCCTTCCCTTCATGCCCTTTTCCTCCCATGCGCTTATCCTGTCGGCAAGCACCTGTTTTACGGTCGGAATAAAAGCATTTAAGCCCTTGCCTGTTTTACAGTCAAGAGCTATTGCAGCAATATTTTTCTGGCGGAAAAGCGCTATCCAGCGTTTTGTTTCTGCCGGATCAGCCATATCACATTTATTAAGCACCACAAGTCTGGGCTTATTATTTATTATGCTGCGAAGATCGGGATTACAGCTTGAAAAAGGTATCCTCGCATCTAAAAGTATCGCAACAGCATCAATAAGCTTTAGCTGTGATTCAATTTTTCTTTTTGTTTTGGTCATATGACCGGGGAACCATTGAATTGATCTCAGTTCTTCCATTTTTTCACCATTAATACAGATAACCTATCGTATTGAAGGGGAATATCCTCCATTCAGCCTTGCCTATAATATTTTCAACAGGTATCAGACCTATTTCTGTGCTTCGGCTGTCAAGCGATCCCTCTCGGTTATCTCCCATTACAAATACATAACCCTTGGGAATCCTGTCCGGAATATCAAGAGGATGTCTGAGCTTGATTGTCTTTCCCTTGATATAAGGCTCATCAAGTATCACTCCGTCAACACTTACTTCACCTGTTGTATAGTTTATTGAAAGTGCCTGTCCTTCGGTTGCGATAACTCTCTTGATGATAGGATCATCATATTTTTCTCCATGACTGATAACAACGATATCACCGTATTTCGGGGTATACATGAAGTTTGAAATTATCAGCCTGTCATCACCTGAAAGCGTATCAGTCATTGACGAGCCTTTTACCGTTACCTGTCTGATAACAAAGGTCAGAAGCAGTATAACCACTATAAGCGCAACAAGCACAGCATTAGCCCAGTCAAAAATGAACAGTGAAAAGCTTCCTCCTTCGCTCAGATCCGTATATATCTTCGGCGTTTGCGGGTCAAAAATGGACGGTGAAAAACTTCCTCCTTCGCTCTCTGTCTCTGTCACAGCTTCCTCTGTTACCTCATTGTTTTCTTTTTCCTTATCAGCCATTCTAAACACCTCACATAGTTTATTCACAAAGCCCCTGAACACTGTCTCCGAAACAGGTAAAGGGCAATACTACAAATTCAGCACGTCCGCAGATATTTTCATAATCAACAATACGCTGTCCCTGCGGTGTACTGATATATACTCCGTTTTCGGCGACAGGCGCGGGCTGAGATACTCTTGCACAAAAGTATTCTCCGTCCCTGAAGCAAAGCACTGTCTCATCCTTTTCATAGCTTCCTACAGAAATGCGGGCGACAACAACCACCTCGTCATTTCCCTTATATGAAACACTTTTCACCGGAAACAATCCGAAAAAGACATGAAATACACAATTAAGCAGCACAGCGGCGCCTATAAGGAAATAAACAAATCCCTTCGCGCTTCTCAGTGCCGCAAGGCTATCAGATACATCAATATAAAACTGCTCAGAGCTGACCTTGCGTACATCTTTTTTCATATCTGCTTACCTCTGACAGATAGCAAAAAAGGGACAAGAAGTCCCTTTTCTGCAATTATTTGATTTGTTCCTTGACCTTAGCTGCCTTGCCGACTCTGCCGCGGAGATAATAAAGCTTGCTTCTGCGAACCTTACCGTTTCTAACGACCTTAACATCGACAACATTGGGGGAGTTGACAGGAAATACTCTTTCAACACCTACGCCATAGGAAAGACGACGAACTGTGAATGTCTCAGCAACACCGCTGCCTCTTTTAGCAATAACGGTACCCTCAAACATCTGAATTCTTTCTCTCTCTCCTTCACGGATATTTACGCTTACTCTAACCGTATCACCGATCTCGAACTGCGGCTTCTCAGCCTTTACGGATGCTTCTGCAATTTTTTTAAGTGCGTCCATTTTTTCTTCCTCCTGTTATTATAGACATTCATGCCTCAAAGGGCAGAGGACTGTCCGTTTCAAAGTATAGCTTTCGCCATGCTCTGAACCCCATCACAAGTGACGGTTTCAAAGACTTTAGTATTATAACATATTATTTCAGACTTTGCAAGTGGTATTGAAAAAAAATATCATCTGAACAAAAATTTTTTATTTATATACGATTTTTATAAAATACTGCTTGATTTTATTTCATTTTGAAGGCAGTTTTCAAAAATAATTACAACATTGGTATTTCTATTGAAGTTTCTGCAAGTCAATTATATAATAAGTAGGTAATAAATTCAAGGGGGGATAGATATAGGACATTTGTTTTCTTCTGTTATCGACTATCTCAAGCGGACAGACAAGACCTTCTGGCTGCTTACGACTGCTGTTTCTCTTTACGGCTGTATGCTGATAGCAAGCCTGCAAAGAGGCGGGGATGTCAATTTTCTCAAGACTCAGATAATGGCTATAATTATTGGTTATATAGCCGCTGTTATCATTTCGCTTATAGATTATAATTTTCTTGCAAAATGCTGGTGGCTTGTGGCGGGCGTGTCGCTTTCCCTGACAATATCCGTATTCTTTATCGGAATACAGGTCACAGG
>CACXDV010000252.1 GCA_902766585.1 uncultured Ruminococcus sp. | reverse complement strand
GGATCAAAGCCTAAGTTCCGCGAATTTATAGAAAAGACAGGCATACCCGTTGTTTCCACAATGATGGGAATAGGCATAATGCCCTCAGATGATCCCCAGTATGTCGGTATGCTCGGATCACACGGCATGAAAGCTGCAAACATTACCGTACACAATGCCGACCTCGTTATCCTCTGCGGTGCAAGAGTCGGTGACAGAGCCGTTGCTTCGCCCGATCAGGTCGTTGAACACGCAAATGTTATCCATATTGATATAGATCCCGCCGAGATCGGAAAGAATATGAAAACCTCTATACCGATCGTCGGAGATATGAAAAATGTTTTATCTCAGCTTCTTAAGGATATAGATTATTCCACCCCCGATGAATGGAAGGCACAGGTCGATGAATGGAAAAAGGAATTTGCGCCCGTTCCTCAGCATTTTGAGGGCTATGTGGAGCCTAAAAGCTTTATCGCAAGCCTTTCAGGTATGGTAAAGCCCAAGGCTATTATGTGCGCGGATGTCGGTCAGAACCAGATCTGGTGCGCTAATAATTACCGCATCAAGGACGGAAGATTCTTTACCTCCGGCGGTACGGGCACTATGGGCTATTCCGTTCCCGCTGCAGCAGGCGCAAAGATCGCCCGCCCCAACCGTGATGTTATTGCAGTTTGCGGTGACGGCTCCTTCCAGATGTCAATGAACGAGCTTGCTACTATTGCAACAGAGGGTATTAATATTAAAATAATCGTTATGAGAAATACCGTTCTCGGTATGGTGCATGAGCTTCAGGATGTCCACTACGGCAGCCGTTATGCAATAACCGAGCTGGAAACTGTGCCTGATTTTGTAAAGCTTGCAGGAGCTTACGGCATTGATTCGGCTATGGCTTACTCAAACGAAGAAGCAGAAAAATATGCCCGCGAAATGCTTAAATCAGATAAGCCCTTTGTGCTTGTCTGTAACGTACACCCCGCAACTACATCAAGATAAGGAGGCAGCGCCATGAAATATACATTATCAGTGCTGGTAGAAAACCACCCCGGCGTGCTTTCAAAGGTATCGGGACTTTTTTCCCGCCGTGCCTTCAATATCGACAGTCTTGCGGTCGGTATCACCGAGGATCCCAATATTTCCAGAATGACGATCGTTGCAGACGGCGACGAATACATTGTTGAACAGCTTGAAAAACAGCTTAATAAAGTCATCCCCGTAATTAAGGTAAGGACCTTTACCGAGGGGGAATATATAAGCAGGGAACTTTCCCTGATAAAGGTAAGCTGTCCCGCAAAGCAAAGGCTTGATATAATGAAAATTGCCGAGCTTATGGGGGCTCAGATCGTTGATGTTTCTATCAATACCATGACACTGCAGTTTGCAGATACACTTGAGCGCTTTGAAACGCTTACCGATCTTCTTAAGCCATATGGCATCCGTGAGATAGTCAGAACGGGAACTGTCGCAATCGAAAAGGATTCGACTCTTTCACGCAAATGACCGTCTGACAGATTTCATATATAAATGTACCGTAAGGTACAAAAATCAATTTTTTTATTTTATTTGGAGGTCTTTAAAATGCCAAAAACTTACTATCAGCCCGACTGCGACATCAATGTTCTTAAGGACAAAACAGTTGCTATTATCGGCTACGGAAGCCAGGGACACGCTCATGCTCTTAACCTCAGAGACAGCGGTGTTAATGTAATCATCGGTCTTTATGAGGGCAGCAAGCGCTGGAATCATGTTAAGGAGCTTGGCTTCGAGGTTTACACAACTGCCGAGGCTACAAAGAAGGCTGACGTCATTATGATCCTTACTCCTGATGAGAAACAGGCTGCTATCTTCAAGAACGATATCGAGCCTAATCTTTCAGCAGGCAAGGCTATCGCTTTTGCACACGGCTTCAACATTCATTTCAAGCAGATCATTCCCCCGAAGGATGTTGACGTATTCATGATCGCACCTAAGGCTCCCGGTCACACAGTACGCAGCGAATATGTAGAAGGCAAGGGTACTCCTGCTCTCGTTGCTGTATATCAGGATGCTTCAGGCAAGGCTCTTGACATTGCTCTTGCTTACGGCGCAGGTATCGGTGCAGCTCGTGCAGCTCTTATGGAAACAACATTCAGAATCGAAACAGAAACAGACCTCTTCGGTGAGCAGGCTGTTCTTTGCGGCGGCGTTACAGCTCTGATGCAGGCAGGCTTCGAGACTCTTGTTGAGGCTGGCTATGCTCCCGAGAATGCATATTTTGAGTGCATCCATGAGATGAAGCTCATCGTAGACCTTATCTATGCCGGCGGCTTCTCCATGATGAGATATTCTATCTCTGATACCGCTGAGTTCGGTGACTATGAGACAGGTAAGAGAATCATCACAGATCAGACAAAGGCTGAGATGAAGAAGATCCTCGCTGAGATCCAGGACGGTACATTCGCTTCCAAGTGGATCGCAGAAAACAAGAACGGCAGAGCTCACTTCAATGCTATGCGCGCTCTCAAGGCAGAGCATCAGCTTGAAAAGGTAGGCGCTGAGATCCGTAAGATGTATGCATGGAACGAGACAGACAACAAGTACGCTGACTGATCTTATTCTGAAATTACATATCACGGTTTGCCATTCCGGCAGACCGTGATTTTTTTTGCAAAAAAAATAACCTGTCCGCCGAAGCAGACAGGCATTGTTTTTTCATTATTCGCCGTATACAGCGATAACCTCGACCTCACAAAGTACATTCTTCGGAAGTGTCTTTACAGCAACACAGGAACGTGCGGGCTTTGTTGTAAAATATTTGCCGTAGATCTCGTTGAATTTGCCGAAATCGTTCATATCAGCAAGGAAGCAAACTGTTTTGATCGCGTTCTCAAGTGATGAACCGGAAGCCTCAAGAACAGCCTTAAGATTCTTCATAACCTGCTCGGTCTGTCCCTCGATATCGGTCGCCTCAACATTTCCTGTTGCGGGATTGATTGCGATCTGACCTGATGTAAATACAAAGCCGTTAGCCTTGACTGCCTGTGAATAGGGACCTATTGCATCAGGTGCATTCTGTGTGTAAACCTTTTCTGTCATTGTTATCATTTCCTTTGATAGATGTAGTATTGATTAATGTCCTTCTCCAGGGACAAATATTTTTATAATCCGGGAAACACATAAGTGTTCCTTAATTATTCCGTTAAGCAGACTCCTCCGATGAAGTATTCAATCCGACAGAAAAAATAAACAGTCTGTCATTCTGCCAGGTATAATAGCTTTCACTATAACCCTGATCTCTTATTATTCTGTCTATACTGTCCTTCGCCATTCTGAAATCCTTTTCGGAATCAAACCTCACCTGCAGGACATTCTGACCGCTGTCAAACTGCTCCTTTATAGCAAGCTCCAGAACTTCGTTCTCGCCCTCGGGGATATATCTCCCCTTCCGGCGATAATAATTATCCCCTGTTCTGATGCTCTCTTTTTTTTCAACTGCCTCATTCAACGGCTGATGCTCGGACTGTGATTCCATTTCCTTCCTTGTAAGACCGAAGAAGTCATGGGTTATATACGGTTCTCCGCTGCTGTCGGCTTTGTCTATATCATCCCATGTAACGTCAACATAACATTCGTCACTGTCAAAGCCGGGGAATTTGCTCCATATGTGAGTACCGGAATATACCTCCTCACACCCTATCCCAAGCCTTCTGCAGATATAGGTCATGGAATAGGTATAGCCCTGACATACTGCCCTGTGCTCGACAAGAGCGCCATATATATCATGTATATGCTTTGTCTTTTCGCTTTCGTCATATGTAATGCGCTTAATAAGCTCATCATGTATCGCAAGCACCTTATCCCAGTCTGTTCCGTCCTTTGGCACAAGAGAAATGATATCCTTTACCTCGGCATCTATTTTCTCCTGCATATTCATATTATCCTCAGCATCGGGAAGATAGGAAAATTTGTATCTTTTTATACTGCTGCCCTCAGTTTCGGTTATCCGGAAGCTTTCTACCCAGAAGCACTCACGGCAGATATCCTCCCACTGTAAATTTTCCTTCTGAGACAATACCGCGATCTCCGGCTCACATTCTCTCAAATGTGAAACAAGCTCCTTATACGAACCCTCAGGATCGTCATTATCCCAATTCACTGACGGAGTTCCTTCGGGTACGATATCTATATCATTTCCGTTTTTTATGACCTCAAAGGGCAGTTTATCCAATAAGCCGAGATACCGGCATACCCCAAGAGCTGCGGCTGCCGTGAGGATAAGAATAATAACAAGTACAAGACCGGTTTTTCCCTTTTTCAACAGCAGCACCTCCTGTATAAATGTCCATTACTGAACGATACGGTAGCCCTTCTTTGAAAGCTCATCCTTGATTCTGGCAATATGCTCATGGTTCCTGGTCTCAAGCGAAATACGGAGATAGCAGGAATTGATATCGGTATTAAGATCGGCTCTGTCATGGCTTACGGCAACAACATTTGCGCCGAGCTTGGATATTACTTTTGAAACAGTGGTAAGCTCACCGGGCTTGTCGGTAAGAGCAATTGTAAATTCGGCAAGTCTGCCTGTCTTCTGAAGACCTCTGTCGATAACTCGTGAAAGTATAGTAACATCTATATTACCGCCGGATACAAGACAGCATACCTTCTTGCCCTTGATCGGGAATTTATCAAACAGTGCCGCAGCTACTGAAACTGCACCTGCGCCCTCTGAAATGAGCTTCTGCTTTTCTATAAGCGTGAGGATAGCAGTAGCAAGTTCGTCATCAGTCACAGTCATGATCTCATCAACATATTTACGGCAGAAATCAAAGGTAAGCTCACCGGGAGTTTTAACTGCTATACCGTCTGCAAATGTATTTACTGAGGGAAGAGTTTCTATCTCGCCATTAGCAACCGAAAGATACATTGAAGGTGCTCCTGCCGACTGAACGCCGTAGACCTTTACATTCGGATTAAGTGATTTTATAGCATATGCAACTCCGCTGATAAGTCCGCCGCCGCCGATCGGAACGATAACAGCATCAACATCAGGAAGCTGATCAAGAATTTCAAGACCGATAGTACCCTGTCCTGCAATAACAAGCTCATCATCAAAAGGATGAATAAATGTTGCGCCTGTCTCCTTCTGCAGTTCAACCGATCTGTCATGTGCATCATCATATGTTCCCTCTACAAGTACGACCTCCGCACCGTAGCTCTTTGTAGCCTCTACCTTGGAGATAGGAGCTGAATTAGGCATACATATCTGTGCCTTGATGCCGAACATCTGAGCGGCGCGGGCTACGCCCTGAGCATGATTTCCAGCGCTGCAGGCAATAACTCCCTTTGCCCTTTCCTCTTCGGAGAGCTGTGATATCTTATAATATGCGCCTCTTGCCTTAAAAGCACCGGTTATCTGAAGATTCTCGGTCTTAAGGTAAATATCGCAGTCATCAGACAGATTTACAGCCTTGATCATATCTGTAGGTCTGATGATATCCTTAAGAGTATATGACGCATGGTATATTTTGTCGAGAGTAAGCATAAATTTTCCCCTTTTCCTTTCAGCAAAAGCTGAATAATATTAAAGCATTACTATAATAAAATACCGCTTTTTTCGGCAAAAGTCAAGATATACGGCAT
>CACXDV010000251.1 GCA_902766585.1 uncultured Ruminococcus sp. | reverse complement strand
GATACAGATACAAATTCTGTTCTTACAACTCTTGGTGCAGTACGTTCCGAGGCGGCTAAAAAGCTGAATATTATCGGTGACGGATATAATTTCCTCTGGGTAGTAAAATTCCCATTCTTTGAATTTGATAAGGAGACGGGTGAGTGGATAGCTATGCACCACCCCTTTACATCACCCACAGATGATTGTCTTGATAAGCTTGACGGCAATAAGGGAGAGGTTTATGCGAAGGCATATGATATGGTCCTTAACGGAATAGAGCTTTCAAGCGGTTCTATCCGTATCACAAATCCGGAGCTTCAGAATAAGATGTTTGAAATGCTCGGTATGAGTGATGAGGAAGCATACAGAAAGTTCGGCTTCCTTATGGATGCGTTCAGATACGGCGCGCCTCCTCACGGCGGAATGGGTATCGGTCTTGACAGACTTGTAATGCAGATGCTCAAGGCTCCTACTCTGCGCGATGTTGTTGCCTTCCCGAAGGTACAGAATGCAAGCGAGCCTATGACAAATGCTCCTGCCGATGTTGATCCGCTCCAGCTTACAGAACTTGGCATAAAAACTGTTGCGGCAGATACGGAAGAATAAAAAAATCCCGGTGTACACGAAAATGTGTACGCCGGTTTTTTGTATCTGATATTTTATGCTTATTCAAAAAAGGGTATCTGCTGTGTGATACAATGAATATTTCCTCCGCCAATAAGAATATCCCTTGAGGGTATGCCTATTATCTGTCTGTCAGGGAAAAGAGAAGCAAGAAGCTCTTTTGCCCTGCCGTCATTTTTGTCTCCGAACTGAGGACAGATCACAGCGCCGTTGGAAATATAGAAATTAACATAAGAAGCAGCAAGTCTTTCACCAGGGATCCTTGTCGGTTCTCCGTTCATATTATCAAGTCCGTCACATTCCTCCTCCGTAATGCAGACAGGCTCGGGAAGGTACATTTTATGCACTCTGAGCTTTCTTCCGCGGGCATCGGGGGAGCCTTCAAGGATATCCAGACATTCTGCCGATATCTCATACTGCGGATCGCTTTTATCATCGGTCCATGCAAGAACGACCTCTCCCGGAGCTGTAAACGCGCAAATATTATCTATATGACCGTTTGTTTCATCATGGTAAATACCTCTTTTAAGCCATATTATTTTTTTTACTCCGAGGCATGAGCAGAGCATTTCCTCGATTTCCTCCTTTGTCATTGACGGATTTCTGCCCTGTCCCAAAAGACATTCCTCTGTTGTCAGAAGGGTACCTTCTCCGTCAGTATGTATTGAGCCTCCCTCCAGTATGAAGGAACGCTTGTCGTAGCTGTCCTTATCAAGGAGGTCACAAAGCTTTCTTGCCATACGGTTATCCTTATCCCAAGGGAAATAAAGTCCGTCATACAGACCGCCCCATGCATTAAAGCCCCAGTCTATTCCCCTGATATCATGTCCGTTGGTTACAAAGGTCGGCGCAACATCTCTTGCCCAGCTGTCATCACTGCTCATTTCCACTACCCTTACATTTTCGGGGAGCATTTCGCGGGCACTGTCATAATCCTCATATCTTGCGCATACTATTACCTTTTCTGAGCGTGATATTGCTTCTATAAGCTTTGCAAAGGCTTTTCTTGCGGCATAGGCTCCGTTCTGCCATGAATCCCTGCGGTGAGGCCAGATAAGTATACATCCGTAATGCCTGTCATACTCCGCTGGCATAATGAAACCGTCATCTGCCGGCATGGTTTTTAGAATCCTCATATGTTTACCCTTCCTCGTATTCGTTTTTATGCTCAATATGCATTGGAACTATTTTATCACACACAAGCAGAAAATACAATAAATTCTCTTCCATATATTCAAATGAAGGAATAGCCGAATTTTTAATGCGATTCTTATTCTGCTTTTTTGAAACAGAATAATAAAAATATTTGTTTTTTTCTGTTGACAAATCTACTGTTTTATGATATTATATTTGAGTACTGAATTTCATATTTAGGGGTATAGCTCAGTTGGTAGAGCAGCGGTCTCCAAAACCGCGTGCCGAGGGTTCAAGTCCTTCTGCCCCTGCCATCAAAGAAACCTCTTTTGTCTACCAAGGCAAAAGAGGTTTTTCTGCATTTCGGAAAAAAACGATTGGTAGAATGAATTCGGTAAATCCGGATTTGAGGAGGCTTAAAAATGTC
>CACXDV010000250.1 GCA_902766585.1 uncultured Ruminococcus sp. | reverse complement strand
CAGTCGCGGACAGTCATAATATCATAGATAGAATGGTCCACTCCCCTTCTCACTCCGAAAACAGAAGAAAAATCCGTACCTCCGACTCTTACCTGCAAAACAAGATCCCTGTATGAATCAAGCACCGCTTTTATATCTAAAAGCTCCTGAAGCCTTGTTTCCTTATACGCAACCCTTTCATCCTCGATTATAGGCATACCGTACAGTATCTCTCCGAAACGCTCGTTAAGGGTGCGGAGGTAGGAATAGTATCCGTCACCGTTGCTTGAATTGAACTTAGGGAAATTGAATCCGCACAGAACACCTGTCTGCTTTTTGGTAAGTCCCTCCGCAAAATGCCTGAACTGCTCTATATTCCTCACACGGACAAATATAAGCGGTACTGTTTCACGATCCAGATCACCGCTGTTCACTGCATCCGCAACGGTATCGAGAAGGTTATAGACATTCCTTTCCGCCATGGGTACCTGTTCTTCGGGGCAGGCATCCTCAAAGCATAATACTATTGTAGTAAGACCGGGCATTGCGCCGGAAAGTATCTTAGGCGCGAAATTCTTTATTCCGGGCATATACATGGTCGCTCCGGGACAGTATTGCAGAAGCTCCCTGTCCGTGTACTTGTCAAAGCTTTCCGGCTTCTTTACGAAGCTGAAGCCCGGGTTATACAGATGATGCTTCATTTAAACAAATTACCTTTCCTTTTCCGAGATTATGCATCGAAGCCGAGGAAGTCCTTGATTTCATTTTTCTTTTCTCTTATCATCAGGCTCCTGATAACATCCTTCGGCAGAACGCCCTTGTTGATGACCGCATCCACGGCGTCTATTATCGGCATATCGACATTATATTCTTTTTTGAGCCTTACGGCGGCGGGTATCGCATTAATGCCCTCTACCACCATTCCGACCTTTTTTACAGCCTCCTCAGCAGACATTCCCTGTCCTATAAACTGACCGCATTTATTATTACGGCTGTGTACGCTTGTAGCTGTAACTATAAGGTCGCCTATTCCCGCAAGTCCGTAAAAGGTCTGGGGCAGGCATCCCATAGCAATACCGAGCCTTGTTATTTCCGCCATACCTCTTGTGATAAGCGCGGCTCTGCTGTTGTCACCGTAACCGAGACCGGTAAGTATGCCTGATGCAAGAGCAATAATATTTTTCATTGCTCCGCAAAGCTCCACTCCCTTTATATCGGGATTTGTATATACTCTCATACAGGTGTTCATAAATACATCCTGTACTCTTTCCGCCATTGCCATATCCTCACATGAAGATACTATCGTTGTGGGAAGGTCGATAGCCACCTCCTCGGCATGAGTAGGTCCTGAAAGAGCAACAAGGCTCACATCGGCTTTACATTCCGATTTTTTAAGCTCATCACCGATAACCTCAGTCATTGTAAAGAGCGTCTCCTTTTCAACTCCCTTGGCAACACTGACTATTATCTGACCGTCACTCAGAAGCGGAGACGATGCCCTTGCTGTGGCGCGGATAAACGGCGACGGCACGGCAAAAATAATTATCTCCTTACCGATACAGGCTTCGGCAAGCTCCTTTGTAAATCTGAGTTGATCCGGAAGCTTTACTCCCGGCAGCTTTGGATGTACTCTTTTTTCATTCAGTTCATCTATCTCCTGAGGAAGGGCAGACCACACAACAGCATCATGTCCGCTGTTTGCCAGCATACGTCCGAGAGCCGTTCCCCATGTTCCTGCTCCTAAAACGCCAATAACGCTCATAAACACACCTCTTTCAATTTATTTTCCCGCAGCCTTTTTGCGTTTAAAAAGCTTGCGGATCATAGCCTTGCATTTCTTGAATATAACCTTTACCAGAGGGAAATTCAGCACGAAAAATGCCGAAATGCCTATAACAAAATTAAATCCGAGCGCAAGAATGTTCTGCTGCAGGCACAGCCAGCATTCTATCAGTATTATCATAAACACAAGGATGATCTGCACATAGTCATATTTCATCTTAACATATCTGCGTATATCAAAAAGACGGAACAGGAAAAGTATCATATAGCTTACAAGGGTAGAAATAGAAGCTGCATAAAGTCCTATCTGATTTATCAGCAGTATATCTGTTGTCAGATTGATAACGGCAGCAACTATCGTTGTAATTCCGATACTCATTGTAGCGTTGTATGCCACATAAATGCCTCCGAGATATGCGGACATTGAATAGAAGAACATTCCGAGGAAAAGTATCGGTACCTGCGGAAATGCCTCATAATAATCCTTGTTTTTTATAAGCAGTTCAAACAAAAACGGAGCGATAGCAAGCAGACCGCCAAGGAAGCCGGACATCAGGTTATACATTGTCTTGAACATTTCGGAATAGTATTTTGCTATATCCTTGTCCTTATTGTATATTATCGCATTCTCCTGCCATGCAAGGGCAAAGGTCATATGTGCAAGCTGGAGAAGCTGAGGTATTTTAGTTGCCGCCGCATAAAGACCGTTTCCTACGCTTCCCAGCATGGAAAACTGTATAACAAAACGGTCGGATACCTTCATTACCCACATAGACATACCGTTCGGCACCATAGGCCATGAATAATGAAGAAGCATTTTAAGCGTTTCCCTGCTCAGAAGCGTGAGGTCAATACTGCGGTATATCCTTGTTTTGAAGAAAAGATAGCAAAATGATGATGCTGACGCCATAAACAGAGCGATTACCGCGCCGTCAAGTCCCATATGAAGGAAATATACTCCGATAATAGTGAATACCATTTTTCCTATCGCGCTGATTATCGCGCTTATGGAATAGTCCAGATTATTTGCAAGACCTCTTGTTATCTGTCTTGCTACATTTGCAAGGATATCAGCCAAAAAATAAGCGCATATCCATAATCTCAGGGTGTAGGAAAATTCCCACAGAAAGAAAAAGACCACTACCAGACTTATCAGCGAGACAGGTACGGCAAAGGCGTAGATATTGGTTATTATCTTCTTCTGCTCATAAGACTCCTCACGTCTGTCGCAAAGAAATCTGAATGCCGCTGTCTGTATCTGTAAGGTCGTTGCGGGAAGAATAAGGGAGGCAAGAACCATTATGACATCATAAAGACCGAATTCCGCCTTCTGCATATATTCTCCCGTCAATATCGGCAGGGTAACAAAGGTCGCAAGCTTCGGCAGAACCGTACCAAGCGACAGTATAAATGTGTTTTTTACAAGGGCGCCTTCACGGGACACCTTGTTATTCTCTTGCTGCATAAGCAGTCACACTCCTGTTTTTCAGAAAATATTTCCTATATATTCAGATGAGTACACATCATTATCCATTATAATTATAACCAATCACATTGGCATACGTCAACCTTTTGGAATAAATTTTTTCAGCGCTAAGAGGGTACACCGCATTTTTCACATACAGTGTACCCTGAAGCATAAAATATTTAGGATCAATTGCCCGCGTATTTCTTTATTACCGAATAATGACTGTAAATATCGTCATCTTCCTCCTCATTAAGCGGATTTTCCTTTAACAGCTCACTGAGCAGCTTTTTGTCAGCCTTGCCCGCATATTCGGACTGCTTAACGCAAAGACCGAAAGCAGCGATCACTGCAGCAGCATCTACATTTTTGCTGTCGGAGATCTCAAGCTCTTCCTTTGTCACAGCCTTGGTGAATACAAGATTATTTCCGTCCGTATCCTTATAGCGTATTTCTATGAATGCAAATTCCTCACTGTTATCCGCTGCCGAGGTATTTACATAGCGGGAGGAATACTGCTTTTCCGCCTTGCCCGGTACAAATTCGACAATGGCTGCAACATTATGCCCTGAGCCTATTCCGTCAACTGCCTTTTTGGTGTCATTGAATTCCTTCTGTGTAAGCACTCTTGCATCATAGCCGATAAGACGGTAATTCTTCACGAATTTCGGATTCAGCTCAACGGATATCTTTACATCCTTTGCGATAGTCACAAGATTTGAAACAAGCTTTTCCCAAAGGTTATCGAGAATATCAGCGGGATTCGTAACCATTGTATAGTTGCCGTTGCCGTTTCTTGCAAGAGCCTCCATATTGTCATCCTTGAAATTGGACATACCATAGCCCACAACGGAAAGATATATGCCTGTCTCTCTCTTTTTCTTTATATATTCGGAAAGCCCGCCCTCTGAGGTAATGCCGAAATTGAAATCTCCGTCGGTAAATATGAATACACGGTTATTTGCTTCCTTATCATAATTTTCCGAAAGGAATTTATATGCATTTTCCATGCCCTCGCTGCCGTTGGTACAGCCTCCGATACCGTCAATTGAAAGGATAGCCTTGACACAGTCCCCTAAATCGCTGCATTCAAGTTTTTTAACGACAGTCACGGTTTCATCTGAATATGCAATAATGGAAATTATATCACCCTTGCCCAGCTTGCTTATAATTGCGGCAAGGGACATCTGAACAAGTATCCAGCGTTCTTCCATGCTTCCGGATACATCAACAAGAAAGGCAAGATTCTGCTTTACCTTTTTATCAGCCTTTTTGCCCTTGATTCCGACAAACATCAGCTCTGCCTCGTCATTCCAACGGCATTTTCCCTTTTCAACGGAAACTGAGAAAATATCGCCGCCCTTCGGCTTTTTAAGCTTATACGGATAGGAGTTTATCAGCTCCTCTATCCTTACAAAATCCTTGTCTATCCTGCGGTTCTTTAATATATTGCTCCTTACATACGACCATGAAGCCGTATTGACATTTGCCGAAAAGATAGCCTGCGGCTTATCAAGGGGTGTTGTCTGCTCATTTTCGGGAGCGGTATGAGTTTTTGCGGTATTGAATTCCGCAGTCCTCATCATCGGCATCGAAGCCATACTCATCATCGGCATCGGCGCGCCGCCCATTGCTGCGCCCGGCATAGGCGGCTCGGCACAGCACACATCCTCCAGTATATCCGCTTCATCATCGACCACTGCTCCGCTATCAAGCGGCGCTGCTTTTCTTGCAAGACATTTTCCTCCGCTTCTTGCCGCAAGTTCTCTCAGGGGAATTTCGGGACGATTAAGTCTTCTGTAAAATTCCCAATCCTCACTGTATGACATTTT